>CAZFGL010000001.1:0-41817 GCA_964518645.1 uncultured Oscillospiraceae bacterium
TCTTCATAGACAGCGGCAGCAGCAATGGGATAATGGATGTTTTTAAGCATCCCGGCAGCAGCCTGGCGCTGAGCATCCGCAGTACCGTTCATGGTCAGGAACCCGTCCAGCCATTCATCGGTCATAACCGGAGATACGACCACCGTCGCATTGGGTTTTTTCACAAAGGTGTCAAGGTCACAGATGAAAATATTTCCGTCACGCAGCCGCTGGTAGCCCTTCTCCTGAAGCAGCGTCTCCAGATGATTCAGCCGTTCCTGCTCCACGCCCTCGTGAAGCTTAAAGATTGAAAGATTCAGGTCAGACGCCTGATACAGTCCCTCCACATAGGAAACCTTCTCCGGCACAGGAAGGACTTCGGCATACATGGGATTTGCACAGTTCACCCGATAGGTAAAGCCGCCACCGAAACGCACCGCCCAGCCATCATACTGAACCGTCTGAAGGGCAGGAAACGCATTGGCCTGAAGCTCCTCATAAAGGGTAATATTTGCAGAGTTCATGGGTATCACTCCCGATTGGTTTTTCTTAATATTATTGTAGCGTTTTTTCAGGCTTTTTGCAATCCCTTTTCCAGGATCCTGTCCAATTCCTCCATGCTGTCCACCACCGGCACACCGGCAGTGACCAGATCCGCTCTTGCCTGATGACCGCCACTGAACAATATGCACCGGGTACCCATGGCCTGTGCCGCCTCGAAGTCGTGGAGCGTATCCCCAATCATGACCATCGTATCCGGAGCCATTTTCTGTTCCCCGATCCACTGCTTTGCCCGTTCCACCTTGCCAGTCGCCATAAGGTCATCTGCCCCAAGGATCTGAGAGAAATAATGCTGGATCCCAAAGCGTTCGGTATCATTATGTATGATCTCCCGGTTCCCCGACGTGAGGATGATCTGCGGAATCCCCTGCTCCTGTATTTTCTTCAGCAGTGGCTCCACATTCCGGTGCAGGGCGCAGAAATACTTTGGATAGAGTTCGTAAAACTCATCTCCAATGGTCTCCATGGAAATGGTGTTCATGTCAAACAGATGCTCGTAGAATTTCCGAATTGGGGTGTCCATATAGGCATAATACTGTTCCATGGTGATAGGCTCCATCCCCCTTCGGATGAGCATTCCGTTCGTCGCACGCCGGGATGCCTCTGCGTCATCCGCCAGCGTCCCGTTCCAGTCCCATATAATACAGGAATAATTCATACACTGCTCCTTTGCTTTTTCTGCCGATGAAACACAGGAAGCGGCGTATCCAGAAGATCCTGCCGCTTCCCTGTCAACATATTGTTATACCTGAGAGAACACCTGTCCGATCGGTTCCCGGATCACCAGATCTGCTCTGGAATCATACCCGGTGGCGTCCCGGTTGATCAATACCAGCCGATTTCCTTCATAATATCGAAGCAGTCCCGCTGCCGGATACACCGTCAGGGAGGTTCCCCCTACAATCAGCATATCCGCTCCGGCAATGGCGTTCACAGCCCCCTCAATACAGTCCTGATCCAGTCCCTCTTCGTACAGAACCACATCCGGCTTGATCACCCCGCCACAGCTACAGTGGGGAACGCCCGGCTGCCGGATCATATTGGCCCCGGGGATCCCGTCATAGCGCTTTCCGCATTTGACGCACCGGTTCTGGTAGATAGAACCGTGAAGGTTATAGACACACTGGCTCCCCGCCTTTTCATGAAGTCCATCGCAGTTCTGGGTTACAATGGCAGTCAGCTTTCCCGCCCGCTCCAGCTCTGCAAGGCGCAGATGTGCCTGATTGGGTTCAATGTCATCCGGCGGCATGAAATACGTCCGGTAAAAATCATAAAACTCTTCCATATGTGTCTTGTAGAATGTATGGGACAGCATGGTTTCCGGTGAATAAGGGAACTTCATATTATAAAGTCCGTCCGCACTGCGAAAATCCTTCACGCCGGATTCCGTGGACACACCCGCCCCGCCGAAGAACACAATACGGTTGGATTCACGGATCCACTGTTTCAGAGTGCTTATGCTTTCGTTCATTCTGATATTCCTCCCATTCCGCTTCCAGTTCCGCAATAAACTTTTTCTCTGCCCGAGTTTTGCGGGGCAGGGAGATTTTTTCCGCCATATCCGGACGACGCTCCCGGGTTCTGAAGATGGACTGTTTCTTTCTCCAGCGATCCACCAGCTGATGATTCCCGCTGAGCAGCACCGGCGGCACTGCCAGTCCATGCCACACCTCAGGCCGGGAATACTGGGGATATTCCAGCAGTCCGTTCCAGTGGCTCTCGTCCTCATAACAGGCAGATTCACTCAAAACCCCCGGCACCAGTCTGCACACCGCATCAGTCACCGTCATGGCCGCCAGTTCTCCCCCGGTAAGGACAAAATCACCAATGGAGATTTCCTCGTCCACGCATTCGTCAATAAACCGCTGGTCGATCCCCTCATAGTGGCCGCACACCAGAATCAGATTATCATACTGGGACAGGCGCTTGGCATCCTCTTCGCAGAAGGTTTTTCCACAGGGGGACATATAAATGGTATGGGCATGACCACCGATCTCATCCTGTACCGCCGTCCAGCACCGATACAGAGGATCCGCCGTCATCACTGCCCCCTGCCCTCCGCCGTAGGGGTAATCATCCACCTGATTCTGCCGGTTGGTGGTGTAATCCCGGATCTGATGGGCCTCCAGATGCAGTATTCCTTTTTTCTGTGCCCGTCCCAGAATACTCTCTCCAAAAATGGCATTCATGGTATCGGGAAACAGGGTCAAAACGTCTACTCTCATTCTGTAGCCATTCCTTCCAGCAGCTTAACCCGGATATACCCCTCGTCCACGTTAACGTCCTCAAGGAATTCCGACACCGCCGGGATCATGTATTCCTTCTCACCCTTCACAATATAAACGTCATTGGCAGGGCCGGTGTACACGTCCTTCAGAGTACCGATCTCTTTCCCGTCGGCAAACACCGGCAGACCGATCAAATCGGAGATAAACACCCGGCCCTCTGCGATTTTTGCAGAATCCCGGTCTATCTTTACGATTTTCCCCCGGTAGGTCTGGGCAGCAGACACATCGTCCACCCCTTCCAGCTTACACAGAAGCATCCCCTTGTGAACGCGGGCCTCCGACACCTTATACGCCTTTCCATCAATATAGAAGGTTTTAAACGCCTTTAAAAACTCCGGGCCGTCGCACCAGGGCATCACCTTGATTTCTCCACGAATTCCGTGGGTGTTGACGATTTCACCGGCTTCCAGATATTTTTCTTTCATTATTTCTGCTCCTTTGGGAGATTTTTCTCCATTATACCATGCGCAAAAAACCGGCGCAAGCCCTGAAAACTTATACCGCCGGTTATATTGACAACCAAAAGGTACAGTGTTACCATGATGATTATTCAAATAACGTGCGATACTTCAGACCTGAAGCACCCCATCTGCACGGTCACAGGGAGCTGATGCTATGTATACCATTCAAGAACCATTCACCCATCTGGGCACAAAAAAGCTGGAAACATCCAGACTGATCCTCAGACAGTTTCTTGTCTCTGACGCTCCGGCCATGTACCGAAACTGGGCCGCTGACCCGGAAGTGAGCAAATTTCTCACATGGCCGCCTCACGAAAGCCCTGAGGCCACGGCTCAGCTTCTTAAGACCTGGGTAGACAACTATTCTGACCGTGAATATTATCAGTGGGCCATTGTCCTGAAAGAAAACGGCCCCGAACCCATTGGCAGCATCAGTGCATTTAATCTGGACAATGGCATCCGCAAAGCCGAGATCGGATACTGCATCGGTCAGTCCTGGTGGCACAGGGGGATCATGACTGAGGCGCTGGCTGAAGTGATCCGTTTCCTGATCGAAGAGGTGGGTATCCAGCGGATTGAGGCCCGGCACGATCCCGCCAACCCCCATTCCGGCGCAGTCATGAAAAAATGTGGCATGGCTTACGAAGGCACACTGCGGCGCTGTGAACGAAACAACCAGGGGATTGTGGATGTCTGCGTCTACAGCATTCTCGGTACATACAAAACCGGACGCTAAGGAGGAACACGATGGAATATCTGAAAAACTACTACGAAAACTATGATGAGGACAGCCGACTGCTCTCCCGCCGGGGGCAGCTGGAATACCTCACCACCATGGGATACATTCAGGCGTACTTAAAACCCGGCATGCGGATTCTGGAGATTGGAGCAGGCACCGGGCGGTACTCTCTGGCACTGGCCGCCATGGGATATGAGGTCACCGCAGTGGAGCTGATCCAGCACAATCTGGATATTCTGAAAAGCAAAATCACTCCGGATATGAAGCTGACCCCGCTGGAGGGGAACGCCATGGATCTTGGGATGCTGGATACTGACAGCTTTGATATCACGCTGCTGCTGGGTCCCATGTATCACCTGTTCGAGGATGCACACAAACGTCAGGCTCTCAGCGAGGCCATCCGGGTCACAAAGCCCGGTGGGGTGATCTTTGCTGCATACTGCATCACAGAAGGCACCATGATCCGATATGCCTTTGGTCGAAACAACATCATGGATCTCATTGGCCGGAACCTGCTGGATCTGAAAACCTTCGACTGGCGCTCCGATCCCAGTGAATTGTTTGCGCTGGTACGGAAATCCGACATTGATAAGCTCATGGAAGGCTTCCCCACCCAGCGGCTCCACTATGTGGCCACCGACGGTCTTTCCTACTTCATGGGCGATACAGTGGATCAAATGGATGAAAACACGTTCAAACTTTTCCTGACCTACCACCTGACCATCTGTGAGAATCCTGATCTTGTGGGTGCTACCGCCCATGCGCTGGATATATTCAGACTTACATAATGGATATACAAATGCCCTGCCTTGATTTCTAAGGCAGGGCATTAATTATGTTCGACGTTTTTTTCTCCAGCGAATAAACAACATACCGAATATGTAAAGGGGCAGCGCCGCAATAATATCGATCACAGAATGCTGCTTCACAAAGGCCACAGAGATGCAGATCAGCACCATAAGTACCAGAATGAAAAGTTTCCATGTAAGAGACGCACTTTTTTCCCGCATCCACAAGGAACCGATTCCAAGGGAATACACTACATGGAGCGAAGGGGTGACACCGGTATTTGTATCCACCGAGTAGATAAACCCAACGATCTGTGTCAGAAAATTGTCCCGTGGAAACACCTCCGGCCGCAGATCCTGACGACTGGGAAACAGCACATAGATTATCATGGCAACCAGCTGCGTCACAATAAAGAACGTCTGAAGGCTCCGGAAATTCTCCACATCATAAAACAGGAAATACAGCAGCGTCCCTGCGATCAGAGGGTACCAGCTGAAATACGGGATTATGAACCACTCACAAAAGGGGATCACGTCGTCCAGCCCGCAATGTACCGGGGTACAGATCTCAGCGGGGATCAGATTTTCCGTCAGAAAATAAAGGGCAAAATACAGCACCCAGCCCAGCAACAGCTTCAGGTGAGAATACTCCGGCGAGCTGATATTATTCAGGCGCAGAGCTTTGTAGCTCACCACCGGTTTTTTCATAGGCACTCCCTCCAACCTCAGCCACAGCAGGATATACTCCTTGCATTATAGCACCCCACCGGAACCTGTCAAGGGGCTTTCCGTCCCGTTTTCAGTAAAGTTTTCTCAAGCTGGCACGATTCTTGCAGTACATATATCACAACGTCTTTGTGGGATTTCTCCGGATTTTTATGCACATTGCACTACACTTTTTGTCATTTCAGGACAAAAACAGACCCGCTTTCCTAAGGAATCCCCATTGCGTCCATACACCCGTTTTCGTATAATAAAATCAGCGCTATAATTAAAAAGGAGGCACGATTCCCTTGATGATTCCGGAAAAATACGAAATTTTTTATCCCAATGTATACACGCCTCAGGAGCAGGCCGCCATTGACCGCATGCTGAAGGGCGATATGGGAGGCCCTCCCGGTGGCCCACCCATGATGAAGGAGCAGGTCTACCAGAAGGAAAAACTCCACGAGATCATTATGCGTATGCATGCAGAGCAGATCATTCCCGATAACCCTCTGTACAACGATCCGGAGTATGCAAAAAACACCTGGTACGGCGGACTTCCCATTATCCCCGGTTATGTGGAGGCGCTGGCTATGGCCATGCTGCCCCGGGAGTTGGGAGATATGTGTATGCCCGATACACAGCTTCCCGGCGACGCATACGATCATCAGGTGGAGTATTTCGCCCCCATCATCGCCGGAGATAAGGTCACTTCCCGTCCCGGCCCTGTGGAGCTGGTGGACGTTACCCCCGCGGAGGGCAGTATTGTCCGCTGCTTCGTTTTGATCGCTTCGGCAGATATTATCAACCAGCGGGGTGAGGTCGTTGGCCGTTCCACCACACGTTTCCCTAATTTCCGCTGTCGGCTGAAGCCGGGCATGGAGCCGGATGCCTTTGTACATCCCTTCAACCGGTATATGCACCCTGCGCATCAGTACACCGATGCGGATTACGATCTTCTGAAGGAGATCTGGCAGAACGAGAAGATCCGCGGTGCCGAGGTGCTCTACTGGGATGATGTTCAGGTCGGTGATTACACCTGGACCACTGCCGAGGCCCCGGTAACTCAGATGGACATGATCCGCATGTACGGCCAGGAGCTGGTCGGCTGTGAGTCTGTGAAGGGTCAGGTGCTCAGCGGCCGTATCCGGGGCAGCAAGAACCAGTACGGTGTATACGAGAATATCATAAGCCATTACAAAGCTGACCGCAGTCCCTTCTACAACTATACCGGCCGTGATTTCTGCGTCCGGAATGTGACCAACTGGGCAGGCGACCATGGCTTTATCACCATGGTGAACTGGCGCATGGTCAACGACTTTGAACCGGAAAAGCAGGCGAACCCCTTCCCGGAGGGCTTCTACCGGGAGAGCTATCTGCTGAAAGTACCGGAACTCCGGGAAAAGGGTGCATTTATCAACACCCATGGCATGGGCCCTGACTGTGCCATCACCAGGGGCTATGTATATGACAAATACGAGAAGGACGGACAGTATTATGTGGACATCGCCCTCTGGTGTGAAGATCTGGACGGCAATTACCACACCGAGTGTGGCATCACTGTACGACTTCCCAAAAAATAAAACCAATCGGGACTTAATTAAGAAGGAGTGTGTATCCATGAAAAAGAAATTGACCGTTGTTCTGTTGATCCTTGCAATGCTTATTTCCCTGCTTGCCGGCTGTGGCGGCGAATCCGGATCCACCGCCCCCGATAATTCCCCCGTGGAGGAACCTTCCTCCGTTTCCGCCGTGGCGCCTGCCACTGACGAGCCAGTCCCTGAGGCATCTGCTGAGGAAGGCTCTGTGCTGGAAGTGGCTGTCGATCCGGAGGCTGAAAAGCCCGCCGACTATGTGCTCCCCATCAACGAGACTCCGGTGGACATTACCGTATTCTATCCCATGCGTTCCGGAAATCACCCCTCCAAAACCGACCCCAAACAGGTATTCTGGACCAGAATTCAGGAGAATCTGGGCTACAATATCACCTGGGTGGAGCCTTATCAGTCCGCTGCCTCCGAGCAGTTCAATCTGGTAATCGCCGCCGGTGATTTCCCCCACATTGTTTTTGAATCTCTCATCGCCATGAGTGGTTCCGCTTACACCGGTGGCTATGACCTCGCCGTTGAGGAAGAGGTATATCTGGAGCTCACGGACTACCTTGAGGACTACGCCCCCCATTACAACTATCTGCTAAAGGATCCCGCCATCTACAACGACATCGTCACAGAGCAGGGACGTATCGTCTCCTTCTCCACTGTAAACTCCGTGGCAGCAAAGACCGGCATGGGGCCTGTAATCAATCGGGAATACTGGGAACAGACCGGTCTGGAGCTCCCCTACACTGTGGATGAGTTGCATCAGGTAGCCGTAGCCATGAAGGAAAACGGCGTTGAAAAGCCACTGGCCGTCACCGCCGAGGGCAGCATTGTTGAGGGTCTCGTGACGCAGGCCATGGGCGCTTCCATCACTGCGACCCCCATCATTGACAACGCCACCGGCGAACTGATTTTGGACGTTACCACACCGGAGAGTCGTGCATACATCGAGCTGTTTATTGAGTGGTACAAGGAAGGACTCCTTGACAAGGACTTTGCCTCCATCTCCGAAATGGACTTCACCCCCTTTAACAGCGGAACCACCGGAACCTCCTCCGGCATGGGCTTTATGCTGGACAGCTACTACAACATGTACGGTGTCTATCAGCAGCCCCTTCCCATTCTCCACAGTGACGGACTGGATGATGGACAGGTACTGCTCAAAACCTGGCCCGCTTCCCTTGTAAACTCCATGCCCGGCATCGCCCTGACCACCGCCTGCGAGGACGACAATATTGTTGAGCCCTGCATGCGTCTTTGTGACTTCTTCTACAGCGACGAGGGCTTCATCGTTACCAACTACGGCTGGGTCGAAGGCGAAACCTATGAGCGTGACGCCGACGGCAACCCTATCCCCAACGATTTCTTCAATGCCAGAGATCCGGAACTGGACATCGCAAACAAGTCCCTGTACACCTCTGACAGCGACTTCGGCTATGTCTACCCCAATTTCAACTTCGACATTGGCTCCGAAACCATGATGGAGGCAGCCCGCTGCTGGACACTCTCTGAGGACCAGCCCTCTGCCCTGTACACCACCCTCCCCGGCAACATGAAGCTCAACGCCGAAGAGGCCGCACAGGTTTCCACCATGCTTGCAGACCTTCAGACCCACGCCGAGACCACCACCCTGCTGTGGATGACCGGCCAGTCCGAGCTGACTGACGCAACATGGGACAAATTCGTAGCCGACTGCGAATCCATGAATCTCCAGACCATTCTGGACGTATACACCGGGGCATACCAGCGTTATATCTCCAAATAACACCTTCGGGGGCTGAATTCTCAGCCCCCGATTTGCATGCAAAAAACCTCCGGAAACTCCGGAGGTTTTTCTGTTCAGTTCAATTCTGCCCGATCCATCAGCTTCACTGTCACGTCGAAACTGGTTCCGCTGCGATACAGAGAAAGAACCAGTTCATCCCCTGCCGCATATTCGTTTTTCACCCGGTTAAACTCCTCCGTGGAGTTCACAGCCACACCCTGGATCGCTGTAATAATATCTCCTTCCCGAACGCCCTGCCGGTAAGCATCGGAGTCGGAATTCACAGACTGAATGCAGAGCCGTCCCGGTACATTGAAGTAGGCGGCAATTCTGGTGTCCAGCACCTGTACGGAGAATCCAAAGGCCGGACGACCGGAGACATATCCCTGGCACATCAGTTCATCCACAATGGGTTTTGCGGTGGAAATCGGGATCGCAAAGCCGATGCCCTCTACCGAAGTATAGCTGGAGGTGAGCTTCATGGTATTGATTCCAATCACCTGTCCATGCATATTCACAAGGGGGCCGCCGGAGTTTCCGGAATTCAGCGCCGCATTGGTCTGCATCAGATTCATGGTTCGTTCGCCCACATTAATATCCCGCTGGATCCCGCAGATAATGCCGTCGGTCATGGTGCCCCGAAGTTCCGTCCCCAGTGGGTCACCAATGGCAACCACTGAGTCCCCCACCTCTGCGCCGGTGGAATCGCCAAACTCCGCAGGGGTCAGTCCGTTCGCATCAATTTTCAGCACTACCAGATCAGAGGTCTCGTCCCCACCAACCATGCTGGCATAGAATTCATCACCGTCATTGGTCAGCACCTGAACCTGTGAGGCATCGGAAACCACATGATAATTGGTGATAATATAACCGTCGGCGGTCATGACAATACCGGTTCCTGTAGCCGTACCACCATTTCCGGACGCAGTGATGGAAACAACACTGGGAATGGTCTTTTTATAAATTTCCTGCAGGGTAAGCTGTTCCCCTGTGTCCGCCGCAATTACCAGTTCCGCACCGTTGCCCAGAACCACAGCAGTATCCGCTGCCACCTGCTCCGGCTGGGGCGCTTCTGATGCCTCCGCGGGAACCGCTGCGGAAACAGGTACATCCGTCGCTTCCGTTCCCTGTCCCCGGTAGACCGCTGCCGCACCGGAAACACAGAGCAGCACCACCCCAAGCACTGCCACCACCCAGCCGTAATTCCTCGGCCGTTTGGGCGGACGGTATCTGCCGCCGGTGCTGTAGTAATCACGGGGATAAGCATCATCCATTTTTTCAGTTTCAAAACCATAGGGATCCATATGCTTCCTCCTGAAAACCAGACAGGGACCCCGGGCCCCTGTTTTATTCAGGGATAAGTATAATACACTCTCCCCCTTTTTGCATTAATTTTTTATGAACTGTTTGTGAAATGTTCGATTTTCTATCGTTGCTATTTCATGCAAGTTGTGCTAACATTATTGGATAGATCAGTATGACCTCAAGGAGGTGCTGTTATGGACAATCGTTCCCAGCAGAAGTCCCTTGTAAACCGTTGGATGCTGGATCACGGTGCCCGTTTTGCCGTGGTTCGTCAGGGGCAGCGTCAAACCACCACTGACCCCTATGATCCTATTCCCCGGGTGCTTTCTGCGGAAACCTTCACATATCTGGAACAGGGACTGATTCAGCGGATCAATGCCCTGAACCTTTTTCTCAACGACATCTATCATGACCGCATGATCCTGCGGGACGGCATTATTCCGGAGGAATTTGTATTCTCCTCACCGGATTTCCTTCCCCAGTGCATGCAGCTCAGTCCCCCAAAGAATATCTACACCCATATTGTTGCAACGGATCTGGTGTGCAGCAAGGACGGCACATGGTACGCCATGGAGGACTCCCTTTCCGTCCCTGACGGAATCACATACCCCCATTTTGCCCGGAAGCTGTGCCGGGAGCTGTCCCCTGAGAGTTACGATGTAAAAAATCTCTGTGACAACTGCGGACTGGATATTCTTCTGTCCCAACTCTATCAGGATATTATGGACGACGACCCGAATCTGGAGGACGGCATTGTGGTGCTCCTCAGCGAAGGAGACGACAGTCTTTCCTCCTTTGAGCTTCATTACATGGCCTCCCTCACCGGTGCCGTGGTTGCCAAAGCCGATGAACTGATCGTCATGGACAACAAAGTATACTACCGCTCTCCCGAGGGTGGCTTCCAGAAAGTCTCCATCATTCACAGGCTTGCACTGGACAGAATGCTGGATCCCCTCTGCTTTGACGAAAAGACCCCCTGTGGCATTCCCCACCTGATGGAGGTATACTGCGCCGGAAAGGTAGCTATCATCAATGCCCCCGGCTGTTCCGTGGCAGAGGATCGGGGACTGGGATGCTTTATCCCGGCCATGATCCGGTACTATCTGGACGAAGATCCCATTCTCCCCGGAATTCCCACCTATCTTCCCTGGTATCCCGAGCAGCGGGAATATGTGCTGGCCAATATGGACAAGCTGATTTTCAAGGAAGTGGGCAGCGACCGGCGTACCGGCGCTGTGTGGGGCAAGAATCTTTCTGAAAAGGAACAGGCTGCCCTGGCCATGGGGATCATCCGAAATCCCCGCCGATATATTGCGCAGGAGGTCATTCAGGTGGATGAGCATCCTGTCCTTGCACCGGACGGCATTTCCACCATCCCCGCCCGCTGTGATTTCCGTGCCTACACCGTACACTCCGACTCTATCCGGATCTGGATGGGCGGTCTGAGCCGGTTCACCGTGGCCTCCCCTGACGGAACCCCTGTCAGCGGCTTCAAGGACACCTGGGTCATGAGCGAGTAAGGAGGACACCATGAAAAAATATGCTTTTACCTTCTCCGTTCAGGAAGAGTTTCAGGAGCCGATCCTGAAGCACAGCTTTCTCCTCCGCTGCATGCCCGGAACCTATCCCTTTCAGCGTTCCTACGCCCACAAGCTGTCCATTAAGCCCTTTGCAGCACTGACCCATATCACGGATGTATTCGGAAACGAAATGTGTACCGGAACCATCGACAAAAAGCACCAGAGCTTTGGCTTCACTGCCTCCGGCTTTGTACTCTCATCCAAGTATCTGACCCATGATCCTCTGGACCGGCTGTATCTTTATTCCACCGCCCACACCCAGCCCACCTCCCAGATGATCCAGCTCACCGCCGCCGGTTCTCTGCCGGATGATGACTGGAAAAAGGCACAGATGCTCTGCGCAACCACCCATTCCCTGCTGAAGCTGGAAGCCCCCGGCCCTGCCCGTTCCTCCGGCGAGGTATTTGCCAGTGGAAAGGGCGATGCAAGGGATCAGGCTCATGTTCTGCTGACCCTGTGCAGGCTCTGCGGCATCGCCGCCCGGTTTGTCAGTGGCCTTGCGGTCGGCGTATCCATCCCCCACGCATGGGCTGAGGTATACTGCGGTGGCGTTTGGCGTGCGCTGGATCCGACCACCGGCCTTCCGGTGGAAGAGGGCTATCTGAAAATCGCTCATGGCCCCGATTACGACAGCTGTGCCGTGGAGCGGAGCTGTTACCGGGATCCCGAGGTCTCTGCCTCCCGCACCGTCTCTGTCCTGGTGACAGAGCATGTAAACCGCACCCGGGACACTGTCCCCCATGCCTGAAGGAGGTAGTCCATGCGTCCCCGAATTGGCGTTTTACCGTTGCATAACTGTGAGAAAGGCACCCTCTGGATCAATCCCCTGTACTTTGGTGGCATCGAAACTGCTGGTGGTCTGCCGGTACTGCTGCCCCTGAGTGAGGATCCCCGACTTTGGGATGTCTATCTTGAAAGCTTCGACGGGTTCGTTTTCACCGGCGGTCAGGATGTGTCCCCCCATTATTATGGTCAGGAGCCTGTTCCCCAGTGCGGTTACCAGTCCCAGCTCCGGGATCAGCAGGAAATATACATGGCAAAGGCACTGTTGGAACTGGACAAGCCTGTGCTGGGAATATGCCGTGGGCTTCAGGTCATGAACGTGGCCTGTGGAGGCAGACTATATCAGGATCTCCCCACCCAGGCACCCTCTCCGGTGGTACACCGACAGACCATGCCGTATGATCTGCCCCATCATCAGGTTACCATTCTCCCCGGCTCCCTGCTTCACAGATCCCTTGGTCTGACAAATCTGTCCGTGAACAGCATGCATCATCAGGCCGTTTGCACTCCAGCCCCCGGACTTTTGGTCAGCGCCAGAGCCGAGGACGGAATCGTTGAAGCCCTGGAGCATCCGGATAAACGGTTTTATCTGGGCGTTCAGTGGCACCCCGAGCATCTGTGGCAGAGCTATCCTTCCTCTGAAAATCTTTGGGTGGCATTTGTTTCCGCCTGTCAATAAATAATTAATTGGAGTTTTACTTATGTCTGAAATTATCACAAAAGAGCAGATCCCCGAATACGAAGCCTTTATCTCCGCCCACCCCAAGGGACACTTTGCCCAGAGCATTCTGTGGGCAAAGCAGAAGCCCATGTGGAAATGGGAGGCCATTGTTTCCCGGGACGCCGACGGAAAAATCAAAGGTTCCATGGCTGTCCTCATCCGGAAGATCATCCCCGGAATGCCCTTCACCATGATGTACGCCTGCCGTGGCCCTGTCACCGATCTGGATGATCGGGAGACTCTGGCTGATCTGGTGGAAGGTGCAAAGGCACTGGCAAAGAAGCATCATTCTTACGTTATTAAGATTGATCCCGATGTGCCCTCCTCCGAGGTGGAGTACAGAAAGATTCTGGAGGAGCTGGGCTTCCGGCTCACCGGTGGCGGCGCTGAATTTGACGCCATCCAGCCCCAGTACGTTTTCCGTCTGAACACCGAGGGAAAGACCTCCGAGGAACTGCTCGCTGCCCTGTCCCAGTCCACCCGTCGCAAGGTTCGTACCGGTGCGAAAAAGGGTGTCACCACCCGGATCGTGGGAAAGGAAGAGGTCCCCGAGTTTGCCCGGCTCATGCTGGAAACCGGTGTCCGTGACGGCTTTGTGACCCGTGAGGCCGGCTATTTTGAGAGCATGCTGGACAATCTCGGAGAGCACGCACGGCTGTATATGGCATACTACGAAGGAAAAGCTATCGCCGGCACCCTTGCAATCTGGTATGGCGACAAGGTCTGGTACCTCTACGGTGCATCCTCTAACGAGCACAGAAATCTGATGCCCAACTACATGCTCCAGTGGAACATGATCGAGTGGGCTGTGGAAAAGGGCTGCCGCCTCTATGACTTCCGGGGTGTCCCCGGTCAGGTCGGTGAGGATCACCCCCTCTATGGTCTTTACAAGTTCAAGCTGGGCTTTGGTGGAGACTACGTTGAGTTTGTAGGCGAGATGGACATGGTACTCAATAAGCCCGTGAACTGGTTTATCACCACTGCAAAGCCCATCTTCATGGATCTGCGCACCAAGCTGTATCTGCTGAAAAACAAGAAGTAAAGGGATCTGGACGTTATGAAAGCATACGTTGTAAACAAGGCTGATCTTCAGGATAACATCCGCATTCTGAAGGAGAAGGCCGGAAGTGCCGCCATCTACGGCGTGATCAAGGGCAACGGCTACGGTCTGGGACTAATCCCCATGGCCAATGCACTAAAGGCCGGCGGTGTTGACCGGTTTGCAGTTACGGAACTCAGTGAGGTCTCTGCCCTGCGTGAAAACGGATTCCCCACAGAAGAGATTCTCATGATGCGTGCAACCTGTCTGCCGGAGGAGCTTTCCCCGCTGCTTCAGCTGAATGCAACTGCCACCATCGGTTCTCTGGAATGTGCAAAGATCATGGATAAGGTTGCAGGAGAAGCCGGAAAGACCTTTCTCTGCCACATAAAGGTGGACACCGGTATGGGGCGGTACGGCTTCCATCCCAACGAGATTTCAGAGCTTGCGCAGGTGTTTTCCCTGCCCAACCTGAAAGTTACCGGTATATATACCCATTTCCACACCGCCTTCTCCAGTGAAAAGGCCACCCGGGAGCAGTATTCCCAGTTTAAAAGTGTCCTTGACGTACTTTCTCAACTGGGCTATGACCTCGGCACCCGGCACTGCTGTAATTCCTCCGCCTTCCTCAAGTACCCGGAGATGCATCTGGATGCAGTTCGTCTGGGTTCCGCTCTGCTGGGCCGTCTCTCCTTCCCCGGGGATATGGGGCTGAAGCGGATCGGCTGGTGTGAGAGCCGGGCGGAGATGATCCGTGAACTTCCCAAGGGACACAGCGTGGGCTACAGTGCCACATGGACGGCCAAACGTCCCACCAGAATTGCCATCTGCGGGGTCGGTTACTACCACGGCTTCGGCGCAGAGCATGCTGATGACACCTTCCGTTTTATGGACTGCCTCCGTGGTGGGCTCCATTATGTAAAAGCCTTTCTGAAGAGAAAGGCACTCTATGTTCAGATAAACGGCGCTCCCGCCCGGGTGCTGGGACATATTGGTATGGTGCAGACCATCTGCGATGTCACGGACATCCCCTGTAACCCCGGAGACACCATCCGTCTGGAGATCAATCCCCTGATGGTCAAGGATATGGATGTAGAATACAGATAACTAAAACAGGCACGGTGCTTTTTTGAATTGCACCGCGCCTGTTTTTTAGATATTCATCTGTAAGCTGCCTAGTTTATATTACCAGAATCATCCAGTCTATTTCCATCGAACTTTGTCTTATCCTTCGCTGTTTTTCTTTGGGAACACCTGGATTTCCCCCAAAACAAAGGGGATCACCTGTTCCCGGGTAATATCCAGCACAAAACAGAATTCATTGTACAGCTGCTTCTCAGCCGAACGAAGCTGCTCCAGATCACTGATGGGGAGATTCTTTCCGGGGGGCAATGTCTCTTCATGGCCACGGATGGCCTTAACCATACGGATCAGCTCCAGCATATCTCCCCCTCGCAGGGTCTTGCCGGACAGCTCCCGCCGAACCTTACTGTCTCCAACCCAATCGACCTGATCGGACAGTTCCTGCTTCACCAGTTCCATCACCTCTTCTGGGGTCATGACACTTCTGAGCCGCACCCGCTGGGGATCCGCATCCCCGGGAAGATAGAGGGTAATGTGTTCATCGCTGACAGGCTTCAAATGGTAATAATTCTTTTTTCCGCAGCCAAGATCCATATCCTCCTGTCCAACCACCTGACACACCCCGTGTGCGCCATAGTGTACATATGCTCCCATTTCCAAACTGATTTCTGCCATATTATCTCCTCCTAAATGCCGTGTACATAATCTGACTACTCATAGAATGCTGCGAAAAACATAGAAATCCGAATCTATTATAACATTTTAAAAACTTTGACGTAAGTAAAATTTTCAAAGAAATTCAAAACTTTTTTCCTCTGTATTTTTATATTCCCCCGCATATCTCCCTGTATTTCGTATAATTTGCACAGAATTGTTTCTCTGTTTTTCACATTGACGAACCTTCCGTTCCATACTATAATATTACTACTTTGGCCTTTGCGCCGTATCAGAAAAAACGGAGGAAATCATATGAAACAAGAAAACTTCAAGGCGCTGCTTCCCATCGGCGTTTTTCTGGTTCTTTATCTGGGACTTGGTATTTTATTTGAGTACATACTTCTGATCCCTATGGGCTTTTACAATATCCCCATTGTTGTGGCGTTTCTTGTGGCGCTGCTGGTGGCCTGTCTCCAGAACAGGAAGCTCAACTTTGACGACAAGCTCACCATTATGGGTCAGGGCGTGGGTGATAAGAACATCATCACCATGATCCTGATTTTCATGATCGCCGGTATTTTTGTAGGCGTGGTAGGACGGAGCAGTGCAAACTCCGTGGCCTATTTCCTGCTTTCCATCTTCCCTGCCCGGTTTGCAGTGGCAGTGCTGTTTGTAATCAGCTGTTTTGTCTCCTGCGCCATGGGCACCTCCGTGGGCACCATCACCCTGATCACCCCCATCGGCGTTGCAGTCTCCGCCGCCTCCGGGTTCAGTCTCCCCCTGTGCATCGGCTCTGTTATGGGCGGTGCCATGTTCGGCGACAATCTGAGCTTTATTTCTGACACTACTATTGCTGCATGTAACGGCCAGGGCTGCGCCATGAAGGATAAGTTCCGTGAGAATTTTGCCATTGCCCTTCCCGCAGCCATCGCCACACTGGTGATTATCCTGATCCTCAGCTTCAGCTCTTATTCCGGCGAGATGACATTGGAATCCTACAATCTGGTTCAGATCATTCCCTATGTTCTGGTACTGATCGGTGGCATCATCGGCATCAACGTGTTTGTGGTTCTTCTGATTGGCATTCTCTCCGGCTCCATTATCATGCTTGCCACCGGTGCAACAGCCCCCACTGATCTGCTTGCCAGCATGGGCTCCGGTGTCTCCGGCATGTTTGAGACCACCATGGTGGCCATTCTGGTCTCTGCTCTCTGCGCACTGATCCGGGAATACGGTGGCTTTGCAGCGCTGCTCAGCGCCATCCGCCGGATTTTCAAGGGCAAAAAGAACGGTCAGCTGGGCATGGGACTTCTGGTTGGTGCCATGGATATTGCCACCGCAAATAACACCGTTGCAATCGTTATGGCAAACCCCATCGCCAAAGAAATGGCTGAGACCTACGGTGTTTCCGACAGAAAAACCGCCTCTATTCTGGACACCTTCTCATGCATCTTCCAGGGTATCATCCCCTACGGCGCACAGATGCTGGTTGCTATTTCCGCTGCAACTGAGCTGGGCTACGATGTATCCGCTTTCCAGATCATCCCCAACCTGTTCTACCCCTATATGCTTCTCATCAGTTCTCTGGTGTTTATTTACCTGATCCCTGAGAAAAAGAAATAACGTTTTTCTGTTCTCGCGGCAACGCACCGGAAAACAAAGAAAATACCCATAGAATCTATACAAAAGAACCGGAGTGCAGTATCTGTTGCACTCCGGCTCTTTATCAGTTAAATATCAAGTTTTTCGGGATGTTTGTCGTCCGGTCATACAGGTCTCCGGTCACAAAGATTTTTAATATAAAAACACCTCAGTGATAATTCTTTTTGCTTCAGGAGTGATTCAGCACACTCAGCAGCCAGTCAAGATCCTCCTGTGTAAAATTCTCAGGAGCCACACCGCACTGACGGCAGTGCCAGGAAAACACTTCCCATGTAATGTCCGTTACTCCTTCGGTCCGCAGTGACGCTGCAACCGCCAGAATATGTTCCTCCCGAATGCCGTTATATCCGGCTTCATCCATCATTCCCAATTGCCACGGTTCAAACATTTAATCCTCTCCAGTGCCATACGCTCCCATTTACAGGTCACAGGCAGGTATTTGAAATTTCTAACATGTATTCAGAAGTATATCAAATTTCCTCTGTAAAAACAATTAGCTTCCTGCATACTGTCTATACCATGCCCAAATACAACAATTCATGGATACTCTCGGGAAAATATACAGAAGCCCCGAACACAGGCAGCTGCATTCGGGGATTCTGAATCATATAAACTTTAAAGGGGCACTTTTAAGTAAGCTCGATGGCATCCAGATCGTCGGGCGCATAAATCCGCCCCTTAAACACCTCCGATGCCTCTTTTAAATAGTTCTCTTTCCGTGTAGCCAGATCGTTGTCACTGTCATGTACCAGAATCAGTGTTTCTGCCCCCAGACTCTTTCCATATCCAGCGGCCTCTTTCACCGTAGAATGTCCCATTCTACCGGGCTTCCCGGGCCTTCCTCCCGGGGGTGGCATTCCGGGGCCGCCGGGCATACCGGGCATTTCGGGTTTTCCCGGGCCACCGGGTGCAGGGCCGGGCTGCTGTCCGGACAGATGGAAAGCTTCATGCATCATGATTTCAGCCCCCTGAAGCCGTTCCCGGTTGCTCTCGTGGAAGGGCACATCCCCATGGAACACAAAGCGCTTTCCATCAGGCAGGGCCATAACAAATCCATACTGGGGCACATTGGGGGAATGGAGATCAAAGAATTCCACAGGACGACCCAGAATTTCGGCTCTGTCCCCGTGGCCGATCTTCACCAGCCGAATATTGTTCATCAGCTGCGCCTTGTCGTCGGGAAACAGCAGATCTATAAAGCCCTCCGCCACCCGATACACGTCCTCATGGAGGTACATGGTCAGAGGTTTTTCCCGGCCGGGGCCACCCACACTTCGAAGTACCCATGCAAGTCCTGTAACATGATCCGTATGCCGGTGGGAGATAAACAGGGCATCCATCTGCCCCACATCCATGCCCACCTTCCGGAGCTGGCTGATCAGGCCGTTGCCGCCGCCTGTATCCACCAGCAGCTTTCCGTTTTCATTTTCATAAACAAAGCAGGTATTAAAACACTGAAAGGTCATTGCATGGCCCGTCCCCAGCATTGTGATTTTATCCATTCAAACCGCTCCTTTCACGGTATCTATCATACCACACAGAGCTTCAGGATACAAACAAAACCGTTTTCCCGGACACAGATCCGTGCTTTATTCCATTCCCAGGGCCACAACCGTATCTTTCCGTGCAGCCTTCTTCGCCGGGATCAACCTCCCAACTGCATAAAAACAGGGTCTCAGCCACATCCTCGCAGGATTGACTGAGACCCTCAGATTGTAATATTAATTCCGGAGCATCAGGCACTCAGCAAACCAAGTGCCTGTGCCAGCAGCAGGAGCAGCATGATCGGTGTGACCACCTTTACCATGACCACATACAGCTTTTCCCGGCCAAACTTGCAATTACCCAGCTTCACTTCGTCGATAATTGCCTTGGGCTTCAGGATCCAGCCCACAAGGATACAGGTAGAAATGGCCACCACTGGCATCAGCACATAGTTGCTGATATAGTCCATTACATCCAGAATCTGACCCACAGTGCCGTTGGGCAGCGTCAGATCGAAATAGAACACATTGTATCCCAGGCATACCACAATACCGCCGATCAGGCCATACAGGGACACCAGAACGGTGGCCTTTTTCCGGCTAAGATGGAATCTGTCCATAACGCTGGCCACGATTGCCTCAAGGATGGACACAGAGGAGGTCAGTGCAGCAAACGCAACCATGATGAAGAACACAGCACCGATCACCGTTCCCGCAACGCCCATCTCACCAAAGATCTTGGGCATGGAAACAAACATCAGGCCCGGGCCTGCGGACATACCCTCAGTTCCCATAAAGGTATAAACCGCGGGGACGATCATAAGACCTGCCAGAAATGCCACCAGAGAATCAAAGAACTCGATCTGGTTCACAGACTTCACCAGATTGGTCTCCTTTTTCACATAGGAGCCATAGGTGACCATAATGCCCATAGCAACAGAGATGGAATAGAACAGCTGTCCCATGGCATCCATAAGAACATGGAGGAAATCGCTGAAACTCATCCCCTCGAAGTTGGGAATCACATAGATTTTCAGTCCCTCCAGACCGGTACGGGTCACCCCGGCATCATCTGTATGACGAAGCGTCAGAGAGAACACGGAAATAGCAATAATCAGCACCAGAAGAATCGGCATCAGAACCTTGGAAAACTTCTCAATGCCGCTTTCCACGCCCTTGTATACCACAACCGCCGTCGCCAGCATATAGATTACAAACCAGATGAGTGGCTCCCACTGGGCGGTAATAAACCCGGTGAAATACCCATCAGCCATGGTGGCTTTGGCACCGCCGGAGACGAATGCCGCAAGATACTTCAAAACCCAACCGCCGATGGCACAGTAATAGGGCAGGATCAGCACCGGCACCAAGCATGCAATCACACCCAGCCAGCCCATTTGGGGATGCAGGGTCTTATAGGCAGTCAGGGGGCTCTGCCCTGTTTTCCGTCCAATGGCAATCTCCGTAGTCAAAAGTGCAAAACCAAAGGTCAGCGCCAGAATCACATAGCAAAGCAGGAACACACCGCCCCCGTCTTTTGCTGCAAGATAAGGAAACCGCCAGATATTTCCCAAGCCGACGGCGCTTCCGGCAGCAGCCAGCACAAAGCCCAGGGAACCGGTGAAGCTTCCCCGCTTCTGTTTACTTTCCATATTCTTTCCTCCAACATTTTTCTTTCCGCATCTAAGCAAAACAGTTAGACATGTAAGTACCAGTATACTATATTATACCATTCATTTGCAAGTTATTTTGACATAATTCCTTCATTTCATCACTTTTATCTGCATAAAAAACCGGAAAGCATACGCTCTCCGGTTTTCCTTTTATATTTCGGCAGGTACACCGTTGATCTGTGCCGATTCTCCCTTTTCGATGGGAACCACCAGACACTTCACCCCGCCTACCATCTGGGTATGGATCTGTTTGGCCTTTCTGGGGGAAACGTGCAGAGAAATTGCATTCTCATCGGTGATTTCAGGCTGTCCCGCAGCCACCAGCGCAGCCTCCTGCGCCTTCACCGTCTCCTTGGCTTCCGTCAGAGCCTTGTCTTTCACATCCAGCTGTTCCTTCAGCTCTGTGACTTCCCCCTCCAGCTCCAGTGTGCGGATCCGCTGGGTGCTCTCTTCCACCAGCTTTTTATCCAGCACATTCTGTGCCGTGGGAAGCATATCCCCAAAGTGATATTCAAAGGCCGCCTGAATAATATCTATGTCACCCTCGTTCAGATCCGCCTGGGCCATCACTTCGGCCATGGTGTCCTTCGTCAGGGTCAGCGGGGGTGCCTCCTCCTCGCCGGAATCCGGATCCGGCATGGTGATCTCGCTGAGATGCTTCTGCACCTTCAGGAATACGCTTTCCCCCTGCTGGGGATCTTCAAAGGAGTCCTGGATCACAGACTGGAATGCCTTTTTCTCCTCCCCTGCGGTACGCTGACCGACACAGCCCAGCACATCCTCCACAAATTCCAGATGGCTGTCCTTGCCGGTTTTCACATAGTACATCACCGCACTGGAATCCGCACCATGGTTGGCAAAGGCAGGATATGTAAAGCCCAGATCCGGGGCACCCACCACCCAGTTCCGCTCGGACACGCCGATCCGGTTTTCCTCCTCCCGATAGCTGAGACCGGGTTTGGAGAAATCCACCGGGCAGACAGCACAGATCATATACTCATAGATCTCACTGGATTCATCCAGATTCTTTCCGTCCTTTGTCTTTGTGATCACGTCATAAACATCGTGGAACACCAGCACCAGATAGTTCCCTGCATAGGAGTAGTTTTCAATAATCTTCTCGTACAACCGATCCAGCAGTTCTTCATTTTCCAGCTTACTTTTTTTCAGGGCATAGAGATACCGCTGATGCTCATCTCCTGTTTCTCCCCGCTGGAATTTCAGTTCCAGAATATTGGCTCCCAGAGAGCCGGACAGAGCCTTTTTCGCAATCTCCAGATACTTATAGAACTCCTCTTCCTCCAAATCGGAAAACCGCTCGGAGAATTTCAGAACCACATTTTTTCCGCCGTTGACATAGCAGCCGCAGACCCGGTCAATGGTGCAGCCCTTCTTGGTCATCCGGCGGCGCAGCTCCAGTACATCTTTCTTTTGTATATTCATGGGAACACCCTTTCTTAAAACTCGTAAAGTACAGTATACCCGTTTCCGCAAAAAGACGCAAGGGGATTTTTTGAATCTATGTATTGACACGTAGCGTAACAGATGTTATTATTCAATCATAGATAACATTTGTTATCATTTCAGAACGGAGAACCATCTATCTTTCCGAACAGGCATAACTGAATCAGAAGGGAGCAATGAAGATAAAAAAAAGACTAAAATTCCGTCCATTTCCGCTGGCACTCCTACTGCTGATCCTGCTCATTGCAGGCAGCTTCATCTACTACACCTGCCGTATTGAGAGCATCAACCGGAATTTTCAATCTGCTCCCCGGTACGATAACTGGAATTACAATAAAATAGAGCAGATCATGACACATCTCCGGGAAGAGGAATTTGACCTAACCATTCCCGCCGTTCCTCAGAGTTTGAGCTTCACCGTCCCCACCCGGATCACGGTTTATGACCACACTACTGAATGGGAACTTGAAAAGGGAAATCAGGTCACCACAGATTTTGTGACATATTCCAGCCGGAATATGTACCGCTCCACCAGAGCCGTGGTGATCACCGTGAACGACCGGGAACACTGCGAGAATTGGGACACCATCGCCGGCCCCCTGCCCCAGTTTAACAGTCTCCGGAACAGTGGCATAAATACGGCTCCAAAAGAGCCTCCAAAAAAGCCCACAATAACCGACGCCATCAAAAATCTTTTTAAACCCATATAAGAAGGGAGAACCCCTGTGACTTATCATATTTCTGAATCCGAGTGGCTGGTACTTCAGTGTCTCTGGAAGGAATCTCCGCTGGAGATCAAGGACATTCTTGCACAGCTTCGGGACAAAACCGGCTGGAACGCCAACATGGTGCGCACATTGATCGTACGGCTTCAGGAAAAGGGAGCGGTCGGCGCAGAAAAAGAGCATCGTTTTTACCGCTATTATCCCATTGCAGACCAACAGGACTGTATTGCACAGGAAACCCAGTCATTTCTCGACCGGGTCTTTGAAGGCAGTCCCACAAAAATGATTGTCGCCCTGACTGACAGCGGAAAACTGACCCGGGAGGATTGCGACGAGATCGAAGCCATTCTCGCCCGAATGAAGGAGGCGGAGTAATATGCCCCCCTGCTTCTCATGCTGCGGAATATCACCTGTGGCGCATGCCTGACCGCCGCCGTGATCATACTCCTGCGATTGTGTCTGCTACAGGTGCTTTCTCCAAAAGCAAAATACTATCTGTGGCTGCTTCTGGCACTGCGGCTCTGTCTGCCGGTGCTGCCGGAAAGTCCCACCAGTCTCATGAATTATATCACCGTCCCCGCACTAACAGCCTCTGTCACCAATATTCCGGCCTCTGATCCGGTTTTTACAGATTATCTGGATGCCCAGAACTTACTACAATAATATGTTCTAATATTCTGCCACCTCGCATAGAATCATGCGAGGTGGTATACATATGAAGCGGTATGGATTGATTCTGCTGTCCCTGCTCCTGCTATCAGGCTCTGCGGGGATGCTATGTCTGGGCAGAGACAGTATCACAGAGCAGACCGTCACAGCCATGGGTTCCAGGATCATACAGCGGCAGCTGGGGGCTGCTGCCCTACTCACCATGTCCACAACACCGGAACCCTCCCCTTCCGCATCCTTTACACCCGCACCCGAGGCCGTACCGGTGACAACGGTGCTGGAACACTGGGAGGAACCGAAACAGGAACAGGCCCCTGAACCGGTTATGGTAGACGGTGGGGGAAGTCTGGAACTGCGCAACGAAACCGGATATCCGGTGGAACTCAGCACCCTTCCTCCTCTGCCCCGGATGGAGATAACGGACAGTGAAACACCAACTGTTTTGATTCTGCACACCCACGGCTCAGAGAGCTACGCAGAGCCCGGTATCTCCGGCTATCGCACATCCGATGAGACAAAAAACGTGATTGCCGTGGGTGAGGTGATCCGGCAGGTGCTGGAAAGCCACGGGTATCAGGTATACCACGACAAGACCCTCTGTGACGCCCCGGATTTCAACGACGCATACAACTGCGCCAGAACCGTCATAGAAAATGCCATGGAGCAATACCCCGGGATCTTTCTGGTGCTGGATATACACCGGGACGCCATTGAGGACAGTGAGGGAAATCAGCTGCGCCTTGGATGCGATCTTGACGGACAGCAGGCTGCTCAGCTGATGCTGGTGGTGGGAACCGATGCGGGCGGACTGACACACCCATCCTGGCAGGTCAATCTGACCTTTGCCGCCATCCTGCAAATGGAACTGGATGCCACCCATCCCGGGCTTATGCGTCCACTGAACCTGCGAACGGAACGTTTTAACCAGGATCTGGCTCCAATTTCCCTGCTTGTGGAAGTCGGAGCCTCCGGAAACAGTCTTTTCGAGGCGAAATTGTCAGCTTTTTCCTTCTCGGAAGCTGTTTCCCGGGTTCTTGACCGGTGCTGCGGTAAAAGTTCATAAAGATACGCCGCCAAATTCTACACTTTGCCCAAAACTAGATGTTGACGAACGGCGTCTATTTGTGATATATTTAATGCAACGAAACAAGCCCTGTGGCTTGATTTTTTAGGGGGTATTCTTTGTGGATAATAGTTTTGACAAACTGAATGCAGAGTTTGCGGACAAAGGAAGAAGCGGCTTTAAATATTGGTTCTGGATGATTCTGGCTTATATTTTCATGCTGGCTGGTCTCGCTGTTGGCATTTATGCACTTCTGCCCGGCAACAACCGCTATCTTGCTCTGCTGACCCTTCTGGGTGGTCTGTTCGGTTTGCAGATGGCTGCTTGGTCTAAGGGCACCGGCACCTACACCAAGCCTCTGAGAGTTGTTCAGATCGCAAGCTTCGTTGTTCTCGTTCTGGCCTGCGTTATTCTGTACATCATTCTGCCTTACGTTAACGGCTAAAACTATGTCACATCGGCCACCCCACTTTGGGGTGGCTTTTCCTCATTTTCTGTAATCTCCGCCCTATTATGAGATACGTTCCCCGGAAGGAGGGCACCTCTTGAAAAAGCAAAAGGCAAAGCTGTTTCCAAATATGCTGAAACTGCTGTTTCAGCGTGTTACTATGGTATGCATCAGTATTCTCTGTCAGATCATCATTTTTGCCTTGATGATCTGGAAGTTTAAAGAGGTCAACGACTGGATCTATGCCGGGCTGCTGGTCATCAGTATTGCAGCTACCCTGTTTATTATCAGTAAAAACACCAATCCCGCCTATAAAATCGCATGGGTCATTCCCATTCTGGCGCTGCCTGTTTTCGGCGGTCTGTTCTATCTGATGCTGGGTGGCAACCGGCTTTCTGTCCGCCAGCGAAAAAAGATGAACGCCGTTGCCCGAAATCTCCAGCAGCATCTGCCCCAGATCCCTGAGATCCGTGAGAAGCTTCAAAACTGCTCTCAGGATGCATGCACCCAGACCCGGTATATTCAGCGGGTTGCAGGCTGTCCTGTCTACGAAAACACCTCCACCCGTTATTTCTCTCTGGGCGATGATGTTTTTCCGGTCATGCTGGAGGAACTGAGAAAAGCGGAAAGCTATATTTTTTTGGAGTATTTCATCATCGGTCCCGGAGTCATGTGGGACAGCATTCTGGAGATTTTAAAGCAGAAGGCAGCACAGGGACTGGATGTCCGTGTTATGTACGACGATTTTGGATGTATCACTCTGCTCCCCTCTAACTATAAAAAGGAACTGGAGGCCGCCGGGATCCGCTGCTGTGTATTTGAACCTTTCATCCCCATTATGTCCGCCCGGCTCAACAACCGGGATCACCGGAAATTCATGATCATCGACGGAAAAGTGGGCTTTACTGGCGGCATCAATCTGGCCGATGAATATATCAACCGTAAAAAGCGTTTCGGTCACTGGAAGGACAACGCAATTATGCTCCGGGGTGAGGCCGTGTGGTCCATGACTGTTATGTTCCTGTCCCTGTGGGACTATGTCTCCGGCAGCGGGGACTCCATTGCCAAGTATATTCCCCCGGAACCGGTTGTGGAAGGCAAAGGCTTTGTCCAGCCCTATACCGACAATCCTCTGGATGACGAACCCGTGGGCAGCAGCGTCTATATGAACCTGATCAACCGGGCAAATCACTCCATCTATATCATGACCCCCTATCTGATCATCGACTACGCCATGACCGAAGCCCTTTGCAATGCCGCAAAGTCCGGACTGGATGTGCGGATCGTCACCCCTCATATTCCTGACAAATGGTATGTCCATGCAGTGACCCGTGCCCACTATGAACAGCTGGTAAAATGCGGTGTCAAGGTCTTTGAATACACCCCGGGCTTTATCCATTCCAAGGTGTTTGCCGTGGACGGGGTTTACGCCACCGTGGGCACCATCAATCTGGATTACCGGAGTCTGTATCTCCATTTTGAAAACGGTGTTTTTCTCTACAAGGCTGACTGTATTCCGGATATATATCAGGATTTTGCGAAACTGTTTGATGTCAGCCAGAAGATCAGTCTGGAAGAATGCCGCGCCACCAGCATCTGGGTTCGACTTGTCCGTGCGGTGCTTCGGCTGCTGGCTCCGCTGATGTAACAGCGGAATGAACAACCACGAAAGAAGGTAATCGTCTATGGACGGCAAAGAACGGAGACAGGAAATCGTTTCCCTGATTAAAAACACACCGGATCCCCTCTCCGGAAGCTTCCTTGCCAAAACCCTTGACGTCAGTCGTCAGGTGGTGGTACAGGACATTGCACTCCTCCGCACTCAGGGCTACCCGATTCTGGCCACCCCCCGGGGCTATGTATTCTCTGCGCAGGATACCCCTGTCCGGCTGATTAAGGTGCTCCACACCAATCAGGAGACAGAGGATGAACTCAATACCATTGTGGATCTTGGCGGTACTGTGTTGGATGTGGTGGTCAATCACCGGATCTACGGCAAGGTCTCCGCCCCCCTGAATATCAAAAGTCGCCGGGATGTTCGTTTATTTCTGGACGATATTCAGTCCGGTCACTCCGTCCCCCTGATGAATGTGACCTCCGGCTATCATTTTCACCATATTTCGGCGGAAACCGAGGCAATTCTGGATGAGATCACCGCTGCACTGTCTGAAAAGCACTTTCTTGCGGAATTCACATCCTACGAGAAAGAAACCATGTGATAAAAAACACCGGGACTGACAGCAGTCCCGGTGTTTTCGTTTTTAATCCAGTTGAAGAACCGTTCCCGTGGAAACGGCATGAAGCTTTCCCGGCATGCGCAGTTGAAGCTTTTCCAGGGCCTCCCGTCCGGTACAATGGCAGGAATAAAATTCCGCGCCGGTGGCAAGGAGCGCCTGAGCCAGCTGATCCAGATAGGCATCATCTGCCATACACACCCCGCTGCCTCCTGCTGCCAGATGCAGCCCGGAAATGATGGTATCAGGATAGCGTCCCATAACCTGCTTTACATGCTCCAGTATATTCACGATTCCCCGGTGGGCACAGCCCCCCAGCAGGAGAAGCCTCCCCCCCTCCTCCACCAGCATGACCTGTTCATGGGCAAAGGTATCCGGTTCACTTTCACACAGCAGTCCCCCATTGGCCCAGGGCAGCAGAGTATCTCCCGGAATCTCTGAGAGCAGAGTGATCTGAGAATCGACCCGGACTGTAGCGGGAAGCAGCCGGATCCGGGGATGGTTTTTCAGTTCCGGATCCAGACCAATATACTTTTTTCCGGCGTAATACGGTCCGAAGGCCAGACGTGACAGGTAAACCGTCGCCTTCTGATTCAGCTGCAAAAACCGTCCGAGGCCGCCACCGTGGTCATCATGGCCATGGGATACGGCACAAAGATCCACCTGTGCAAGGTCAATCCCCAGCTTTTCCGCATTTTCTGCAAACACCGTCCCCGGCCCCACATCCATCAGGAGCTTATGCTGCCGGGTCTCCACATACAGGCTCAGGCCATGGATCCCTTGAAGCCGGGGATCGGCGGTGGTGTTTTCCACAAGAACCGTTACTCTCATTTAAAATCCTCCCGTAAAAGTTCAGGGGCCGCATTGCGGCCCCTCATTCTTTTGTTTTACATGGGGCTCAGCAGCCACATCCGTTATCGCAGCCGCAGCCACAGCCGTTGTTGTTGCAGATTCCGTTGCCGTTTCCGCAGCAGCAGAACAACAGAATCAGGATGATAATCCACCAGCAACCACCAAAATTATTGTTACCACACATACTACAGAACCTCCAAAACAGATTTGCTCAGCACTTGGCCTTGCTAATCTATCTTATTCCGCAGCAGAAAAATGGTTACGATTCCTAAGGCGATTTTTTCTGTTCCAGCCGGTAACTCAGGGTCAGCAGACTGCTGGAGAAGTCCACCTGCTCCACAATGGTCTTTTGGCTGTCCAGTTCCAGATCCACACCGGTGAAATTCCATATAGCCGGAACACCCACCGAAGCAAGGAGCGCCGCTGTTTCCTTTGCCACCTGCCCGGGAACCGTAAGAACTGCCATAGCAGGCTTTTCCGACTCCACAAACCGGCGGATAGATGCCGTATCGAGAACCCGTACCGGCCCGATTCTGGTACCGATCTTATCAGGATCCGCATCAAAGGCGGACAGCAGATAAAACCCGCAGGCTTCAAAATCAAAATTCTTCAGCAGTGCCTTTCCCAGATTGCCACACCCCACCAGAATGGCGGTATTTCTCCCGTTAAGCCCCAGGATCTCCCGGATCTCATAACGGAGCTTTTTCACGTTATAACCGTACCCCTGCTGGCCAAATTCTCCAAAGCAGGAGAAATCCTGCCGGATCTGGGAGGCGGTAAAGCCCAGTCGCTGGGACAGGGTGGCAGAGGACACCCTGACACAGCTGGAGAGATAAAGCTCCTCCACACAGCTGTAATACTTGGGAAGACGAGCAACCACGGAATTTGAAATATGACTTTTTTTCAAGCAGCGTCCTCCCTTTTGTGATCGTTTTGTTTTATTTTACTTCTGAATGCTGAAAATGTCAACTTTCAAACAATTCATCCAGCGTCCCGAAGGTATATCCCATCTCCTCCCACCGGGTCAGCAGCTGATCCAGTATTTTTCCGTTGGTCTCAGAGGTATTGTGAAGCAGCACCACTGCCCCGTTATGGACCCGCTGGGTCAGCTTCTCCATGGCGTATTCCTCTCTGGGCTGGTCATCCCGTTTCCAGTCCACATAGGCAAGAGACCAGAACACCGTCCTGTAGCCCAGTTCTTTGGCCATTTTCAGGTTATCCTGACTGTATACCCCCTGAGGGGGCCGGTAATAGTTTTTCATTTCCTCTCCGGTACAGGCCAGATACGCATCCGCAACCTTTTGAAGCTGCTGAGAAAAGGCATCTCGATCTGCTATGGCGGACATATCCGGGTGGCTCCATGTGTGATTTCCCACAATATGACCTTCCTCCGCCATACGGCGCACCAGTTCCGGCTCCGACTGAATATAGTTTCCCACCGCAAAAAATGCCGCTGGAATGTTGTGTTTTTTCAGCACATCCAGTATGGTTGCTGTATACCCCGCTTCATAACCACAGTCAAAGGTGAGATACACCCGTTTTTCTCCGGTGGAGCCCATATATTTTGCGTCAAAGGGCTTCAGCTGCTCCACAGACACATCCGCCACAGGAGCCTGTCCCGGGGTTTGAAAACTCAGCCCCCAGGAGCCTGTCGCAAGGTTCTCCGGCTGTTTGAAACAAATATACAGGATTCCCGGTATCAGCACCGCCCCAAGAATCACCAGCTGGGACAGCAGTTTTTTCATACTGATGGTGACATACATAAAAATCCCCTCCGGTCAAAGCTATGCACCGGAGGGACAGGTTATACATTTCTATGTTCCACAAGCTTTTCCCAAAGACACCAGAGCAGGATTCCCATTATCCCACCAACTGTATTGCAGATCAGATCGTCCAGCTCTGCATGTCCCAGAGCAAAAACATACTGGGCAGCTTCTATAGTGAGACTCATCAGACACAGCATCCCACCCAATCGTCTGCGCCGCCGGAATAACACAGCACCCAGATAGCCCCCGGGAAGAAACAGCAGCACATTCATAAACATGGCACGGAACATCTCCCGATTTTCCGTAAAGCCCAGATACAGGTCATAAAAGGGAATCCACTGGATGGATCTGTCCCCACTGCTTCGGTGGAGGGTCGCCATCAGTACCGCACCAAGCCACACCAGCCACATTCCCCCGGTGACAACACGAACCAGTCGTTCCCGGTTCCATTTTTTCATGATAAACCATACGAGGCCATAAGCCACCAGCCCCAGCAGTACGGTCAGACAGATCCGTCCCAGAGGCTGCACATAGATCCAGACAAACATGTTTTCGTTGCCGGCTGGCATCCCGGCATCTCCTTTTTTATCAGATTAACCCAGTATACAGAACATTCTTCCATTTTTCAAGCATCCTGTTTCCCTTTTTCCGGAAACAACCCCGCACGAACTGATACAAAGTACATAAATCGCTACTTGTAAGTGCAAATTCAGAATGCTAAAATATTCAAAATTAATGATTTAGGATGTGATTTCATGCCCAATATGAAGGCTTCCTGGCGTACCCCGCCGGCCCCCATCCCTGCCGACCAGATCACTCAGGTGTATGAAACTGACGTCGTAGTGGTTGGCGTCGCCCATGCAGGCACCGCCGCTGCCCGTGCAGCTGCGGAGGCAGGCGCACGGGTCATCGCCATTGATAAACAGAAGGAAAAACTGTTCCACGCTGTCGGCAACGATCTTGGACATATCAACTCGAAGTTTCTCGCTTCCCGTGGGATTCCCCATGTGGACGAAATCGAATTTCTGAACGACTGGCAGGTTCGCAGCAATAACCGTTCCAACCCCAAACTGGTCATGCAGTTTGCGCGGACCTGCGGTGATTGCTTCGACTGGATGATCGAGCCCCTGTCTCAGGAGCAGCGGGATGCCATCGTTGTGACCCATTGGCCCGGAAACAAAAACTTCACCGGTGACATCTCCGGCTTCAAGTTCTGGCCGGGCTGTGCCGAATTCCCCGGTGTCGCCAGCCTGACCAAGACTGCCCGCCTCAATCAGGAGGTTGCAAAGGAGCACGGCGCACAGTTCCTTTGGGAAACCACCGGCGAACAGCTGGTCAAGACCGGCGACCGTGTTACCGGCGTAATCGCAAAAACAAAGGATGGCAGCTATATTCAGCTGAATGCTGCAAAGGGTGTCATTCTGGCCGCCGGTGATTTCTCCAAGAACAAGGAGATGGTGGAGGATCTCTGTGATGAGATCACTACCCTGAAAGACGAAGGTCAGGTCGTTGTCGCCTCTGTCCGTGGTCAGGACGGCAGTGGCATTCGTATGGGTGTCTGGGCCGGCGGACGGATGTCCCCCGCTCCCATTGCCACCATGGGCGCCAACTACTTCTTCCCCAATCAGGTGATCGGTACCGCCGCCACTGTCTGGCTGGATCGGGACGGCAACCGTTACTGCAACGAGGGCTTCGGCGATGCGGTTCTCTCCGGCGTAGAGGGTGCCCGTCTCCCTGATGGCTATGTAACCAGCGTATTCGACAGCAATCTGGAGGATCTGCTCACCTATCAGGCTCCCGGTCACAACGCACTGTGGGCCAGCAGTGAGGACGAAATGGCCGGTGTCCGTGAACTGATGGCGCGTGCAAGAGCAGCCGGCGCTGCCGGTTGCGAACTGGACGGAAAGCCCATCCACACCCCGCCCGGAGGCAAGGGCGCTCCCGGGGGTATGCCCGGTGGCCCGGGTGGTCCCGGGGGTATGCCCGGCGCTCCCGGGGGTATGCCCGGTGGCCCGGGTGGTCCCGGGGGTATGCCCGGTGGCCCGGGTGGTCCCGGGGGTATGCCCGGTGGCCCGGGTGGTCCCGGGGGTATGCCCGGTGGTCCCGGTGGTATGCCCGGCGGTCCCGGCGGTCCCGGCGGTATGCCCGGTGGCCCCGGCGGTATGCCTGAGGACATGGCCGGTATGTTTGGCGAGATGCCCGGCGGTGGCCCCCCTCCCGGCCCCAAGTCCGACCCCATGGAACGGATGTACTGTGCTGACACGCTGGAAGAACTGGCAGATATGCTGGGCTTTACCGGTCAGAAGAAGGAAAACTTCCTTGCCTCCATTGCCCGTTACAATGAATTCTGCAAGACCGGACGGGACGAGGACTTCGGCAAGGATCCCAGAATCCTTCGTCCTGTGGACACCGCCCCCTATTATGCCTTCCGCCGTCATATCCAGATTGGCAACGAATTCCTTGCAACGGTAGACGGTCTGTGGACAGATGACCGCCAGAACGTGGTTGACCAGCACAAGGAACCTATCCCCGGCCTCTACGCCACCGGCAACTGCTGTGGCCGCCGGTGGGGCGTTCAGTATTCCACCCCCATCCCCGGTGTTTCCATCGGCATGGCATGGACACTGGGACGGCTCTGTGGCATCAACGCTGCACAGGGCTAACACCGAAACACGAAAAACAGCGCCGAACCGTGTGACACAGCTCCATGGTTCGGCTTTTTCTGCCCTTTTGGGGGCATATAATAACATTTCTATACATATGATACCATTTTGTTAAAATCAACAGCGAAATACACAAAATAGCTTTCGGCCTTTTTTACATCTTCTACAACAAAAACCACTTGCCAAATATGCTTCAACTGGGTAAAATAGTATAGGTTCGGTTAGTTGCGACCGACCTATTTTATTTCATGGCACTTGTGTGCCGGGAGGAAATTATGGAGTCCATTGAAAAGTACATTACCAGTATCCCCGATTTTCCCGAACCGGGTATCATTTTCCGGGATATTACTTCCGTAATCAGCAGTGCTGATGGTCTGAAGCTGGCCATTGATGAGATGCAGAAGCTGCTGGACGGAGTTGAGTTTGACGCTCTGGCCGGTCTTGAGTCCAGAGGCTTTCTCTTTGGCATGCCCATCGCATACAATCTGGGCAAGCCTTTCCTGCCCATCCGTAAAAAGGGCAAGCTGCCCCGGGCAACCGTAGAGGCAAGCTATGACCTCGAATACGGTTCCGCCACCATTGAGATGCACCGGGACGATGTAAAGCCCGGCATGAAGATCGTTCTCGTTGACGACCTCATCGCCACTGGCGGCACACTGGAAGCTGCCGGACGGCTTGTGGAAAGTCTGGGCGGTGAAGTGGCCAAGGTCATCTGCCTGCTGGAGCTGAAGGGGCTCAACGGCAGACAGAAGATCAGTAAGTATTCTGTAGATACCGTCGTAGCTTACGAGGGTAAATAAATCTCTGCCGGCGACTGAAGCGCCCGCAGAACAATTCAAGAGAGGAGTAAAAACAAGATGTTTGAAAAACTGTTTAAGCTGTCTGAACGTAAAACAAACGTCAAAACGGAAGTCATGGCCGGTATTACCACCTTCATGACCATGGCTTACATCCTCGCCGTTAACCCCAGCATTCTGGGCGATGCCGGCATGGATCCCACCGCTGTACTGATTGCAACTGCCCTTTCTTCCTGCATTGCAACTCTGTGCATGGCCTTCATGGCAAACTTTCCCTTTGCACTGTCCGCAGGCATGGGTCTGAACGCCTTCCTTTCCTATACTGTAGTTCTCGGTATGGGCTACTCCTGGCAGGTAGCACTGCTGGCTGTTTTTGTTGAAGGTATCATCTTCATCGTTCTGTCTCTGACAAATGTTCGTGAAGCCATTTTCGATGCCATTCCCCTCACCCTGAAGCGTGGTGTTTCCGTAGGTATCGGTCTGTTCATCGCATTCATCGGCCTCCAGAATGCCGGCCTGAGCGTTGACTCCTCTACTCTGGTTACCATCACCTCCTTCACCGACAATTTCAACACCCACGGCATCTGCGCACTGCTGGCTGTTATCGGCCTGCTCATCATGGCCATCATGTACATCAAGGGGCTCAAGGGCGCAATCCTCTGGGGCATTCTGGTTACCTGGATTCTGGGTATCATCTGCCAGCTCACCGGCCTGTATCAGGTCACTCCCGAGGAAGGCTTCTACTCCCTGCTCCCCTCCTTCCAGATCACTGATTACAGCAAGCTGGGTGAAACCTTCGGTCAGTGCTTCAATGTTGACTTCAGCAACGTGGGCATTGTAAACTTTATCATTGTTGTATTCTCCTTCCTGTTTGTTGACATTTTCGATACCCTCGGCACCCTCATCGGCGTGGCTACCAAGTCTGACATGCTGGATCAGGAAGGCCGTCTCCCCGGCATCAAGCCTGCTCTGCTGTCTGACGCAATCGGCACCACCGTAGGCGCTGTTATGGGCACTTCCACTATCACCACCTTTGTCGAGTCCGCTTCCGGCGCTGCTGTGGGTGGCCGTACCGGCCTGACCGCTCTGGTTACCGGCGTTCTGTTCCTGGTAGCTTCTCTGTTTGCTCCCATCTTCACCGCCATCCCCTCCTTCGCAACTGCTCCCGCTCTGATCATGGTTGGTTTCCTGATGGTTGGCACTGTTACCGAGATCAAGTTCGACACCGACAATATGACCGAGGCTGTTCCCGCTTATCTGGCACTTCTGGCTATGCCCCTGTTCTACAGCATCTCTGAGGGCATTTCCATGGGCATCATCTCCTATGTTGTCCTGAACGTTGCTGCCGGCAAGGGCAAGAAGGTTTCCCCTCTGATGTACGTTCTGGCTGTGCTGTTCGTACTGAAGTACATTTTCCTGTAAGATCTGAAATCATCCCCTCTATCTTCGGATGGAGGGGATTTTTCGTTGTACAGGGAATAAAATGACCTCCGAATCCGGACAGATTCATGATATAATAGTGGAAATTAAATGGAAAGGCTGTGTTACCATGTCCGACATGTTTCTTACCCTCTATCCCGGTATCTATCTGCCGGAGGAAAAGCGCGCCATGGAGCGTTATCGCGCCCGGCTCGATCAGCTGAATTTCGCCCCCACCCCCACCGTCCCGGATATTCTCGACGGGAACGTAGCTGCCGAAGATACCCCCGGGATCCCTCCGGTGCAGCAGGTAACCCTTCAGGTGGCTCAGACCATGGCCAGACAGTATGATCCCGGAAATCCCCTGTATTTCGACGAGGATTACGCCGCAGCCTCTCCCTACGGCGGTCTGATCGCCATGCCTGTTTTCCCCTGTCCCAAGGGCGGGTTCTTCGGCGGACTGACCGATGACTTTGGTGATATCAAATCCGTCCGTGAGCATCATCACTATGTGGAATTCTTCGCTCCCATCTATGTAGGGGACACCCTGTACACCGTGGTGGAAAACCGGGACTTCACAGACATCACCCCTGCCACCGGCAGCAAATACCGCACCTGGGCCCTCCGGGGTACTGGGAAGGTGTACAATCAGCGTGGGGAACTGGTCATGATCCAGACCTGCGGTGCAAAGGAATGTTTCCAGATCTATGCCGATCCGGAAAAGCGCACCTGGGACAAGGAAATGGAAACCATCGACTGGAGCGACCATATTATTCATCACTACACTGACCAGGACTGGGACACCATCCGGAACTATTGGTCTAAGGAATACCGCCGTGGCTCCACCCCGCTTTACTGGGAGGACGTGCAGGTGGGTGACCGCCCCCCGGTTACCATTGACGGCCCCTTTACCACCCCGGACAGATCTCCCCTGTGCTGTGGCCCCTCCCAGAGCGACTGGGCTTTGCGCAGCTGCTTCGGCGCACCGGAAAACCGCCGGGACGAATTTGGGCAGTATCATGTTCCCGCCGCAGAGGAGGCACAGCTTCAGCAGCAGCGGGAACAGATGGCACAGCGTCCTCCCCGTAAGCCCGGCCCTGCACCGAAAAAGCCCCTTGGGGGTAACTCCCCCTTTGAGATCCGTGGACGGGCCTCTCTTGAAAACTACACCGGCCGGAATACCGCCCTGCGGGCAATTATGAATTACATCGGAGATGCGGGACGGATCCGTCGGCTCAGCTGGGCCATCGGCACCCAGGATGAGAGCCATCTGGGGATCCCTGCCCACCCCAATCGGGTCAGCAGCTTTAAAAATGTCCCGGGTATGGAGACCTGCAGAGCCAACATTCACGGCGAGGCCGGTGACGTGGCCATCAACCGTATCGTGGTAACAGGAAAATACCAGGAAAAGGACGGCTTCTTTGTAGAACTCACCTGGTGGTGTGAAACCCTGGACGGACAGATTTTTACCGAAGGCACCGCAACGGTACAGCTTCCCAGTAAAAACGTCGGATAAACACAGGATTCTTACTTGATATATACATCCGTATCATTCGCACTACTTGCATAAAATGGCGGTTTATGCTATGATAAATGGAAGTGTAGTTCTGCAAAAATCCCTCTTTTGTCCAAATTTACATTTTTGGATTAGGGTGGAAGAATCGGAGTATAACATGAAGATACTGACTTTTGTAATTCCCGCCTATAACAGCGAAAGCTTTCTGGATAAATGTCTCACCAGTATGGTCTCCTCCACAGTGCTGGATCAGATTGAGGTCATTGTGGTCAGCGACGGCTCCACAGACGGCACCGAGGCCATTGCCGAAAAATACTGCGCAGAATATCCCGGCTCCCTCCGGCTGATCGTTCAGGAGAACAAGGGGCACGGCGGTGCGCTGAACACCGGCTGCGTCGCTGCCACCGGCAAGTATTTGAAGGTCATCGACTCGGACGACTGGATCGAGACGGAGAATCTCCCGGCCTTCTTGGACATTCTGAAGGACTGTTCCAGTGACGTGGTACTGACCCATCATCATACCATCGACATCTCCACCGGGGAGATCCGGAATTGGAAAAGCTATCCTCCCTGTTTCTGTCAGGACTATTCCTTTGGGCAGATCATGGACAGCTGGAAGAGCTTTGACCGCAGTCTGACCTTCCATGGCATCACCTACCGCACCGAGTTTTATCATAAGCAGGGTGTGCAGCTGTCTGAGCATGTGTTCTATGAAGATCACGAATATGCCACTTTCCCCTGCTGTCTTGCGAAAACGGTTTTCCCTGTGGATCTATTCCTCTATGACTACCGGATCGGCGATGTCAGTCAGAGTGTCTCTGAAGGAAATCAGCTAAAGCGACTCGGTCACACAAAGACGGTGCTGAACCGTATGGCACAGCTTTATCAGGCACTCCCGGAGGGAGACGGCAAGGCCTATGCCGGTATGAAAATTCAGGGGCTCCTTCTGAGCTATCTGACCACCGTCCTGCTCTCCAATCCGGACAAAAAAGCCGGACGACAGGAGGCTACAGACTTCATAAAACAGTACAAAACGCTTGTACCCGCTGTTTGTGATGCCGTCCACAGGAAAGCACAGGTGTTCTTCCTGATGAACCGGTTCCACGTCAACAAAAAGTGCTGGGATTCCATACTCGCCTCCGGCCTGTATAACCGTCTCAGAAAAAACCACAGCTTTCAGTAATTCTATTTTCTTTACGATCAAGGGTGATTGAATGATCCGCAGCTCCCGTTCCGTCAAGCTCAGCGTCATCATGCTCGCTTATAATCATGCACCGTACATCGGTTCTGCCATTGACAGTGTACTGGAGCAGCGCACCGGTTTTTCCTTTGAAATACTGGTGGGAGATGATGCCTCCGACGATGGCACCACTGAACTTCTACTGACCTGCGCCCGGAAACATCCGGATCAGGTGATTCCCTTTGTCCGTCCCCGGAATATTGGTGCCTCCCGGAATCTGTACGATCTGCTGACCCACGCCTGTGGGGAGTATATCGCCTATCTGGAATGTGATGACTACTGGTGTGATCCCCTCAAACTGCAAAAGCAGGTGGATTTTCTGGAAGCTCACCCCCAGTTTTCCGGCTGCACCCACAAAGTCACGCTGGTGGATGATGTTGGGACGCCCCTTGGTGAAAAGATGGACTGGATCAGCGAAAAGCAGGAGTTTACTCTGGATGATTTTCAGGGAATCGTGCTGCCGGGACATATCAGCAGCACGGTTCACAGAAACTTTTTCACCCCCCACCCGGAGCGCTATGAATCCCTGCTCACTCTGCACCCCATGATTTCTGATCGTTGTCTTGGGCTGCTTCTTGCATCCCGTGGGCCTTTATATCAGCTTCCGGATGCCATGAGCTGTTATCGCCGCCCCAGCGCCAGCCGGGACAGTGCCACCACAGCCCTCTATGACAACAATCCGGCAAAAACGCTGGATGATTATCTGTTTACAAAAAAACTGGAATCCTATACCCGAGAGCATTTCTCCCAGTCTGTGGACTTCACCCCTCATATAAAACAGCTTCTTTTTGACGCGGTCTGGACAGCCCTGAGGAAACCTTCCCGGGAACACTGGCGCATTGCCCTTGCTCTGCTCCGGCAGGAGCACAGTCTCAGCGACATGGGCTATCTGCTGTCCCACACCATCGAGAAGTTTCGTCAGAGGCGACAGAAAGGATGTTGATTCAAGTGGATACCATTCCCGTAACCCGGTCATTTTTACCTCCCCTGGAGGAGTATGTCCATGAGATTGCCCCCCTTTGGGACAGTCGCTGGCTGACCAACATGGGTGTAAAGCATAATGAGCTTGCACAAAAGCTCTGTGATTATATGGATGTGCCCCACGTTGCACTGATGACCAACGGTCATCTGGCACTGGAGGTTGGCCTTGAAGCCCTCGGGCTTTCCGGCGAGGTGATCACCACCCCCTTCACCTTTGCATCCACAACCCAGGCCATCGTCCGTTGCGGACTGACTCCGGTGTTCTGTGATATTCGCCCGGAGGATTTCACAATGGATCCTGAGAAGATCGAGGCGTTGATCACACCGAAAACCTGTGCCATTCTTCCGGTGCATGTCTACGGAAATATCTGCGACACTGAGGCCATTGAAAAAATTGCAAAAAAGCACAATTTGAAGGTAATCTACGACGCAGCCCACGCCTTTGGTGAGACAAAGGACGGCATCAGCGCCGGAGCCTTCGGTGATCTTTCCATGTTCAGCTTCCACGCCACCAAGGTGTTCCACACCATTGAAGGGGGCGGTCTGGTTTGCCACGACCCGGAGGTTTATGAGCGGATCAACGCATTTAAAAACTTCGGTCAGTACAACTCCGAGGATATTGGAGAGACCGGTGGCAACGCAAAAATGAGCGAGTTTCAGGCCGCAATGGGTCTGTGTAATCTTCGTTATCTGGATCAGGTCATCGCTGCCCGGAAAGTTGGTGCCGATGTATACCGCCGGATGCTCCGGAATGTCCCCGGACTTACCATCTGTGAGGAAGATTCCCGGGTAAAATCCAACTATGCTTACTTCCCCATTGTGATCGACCCGAATAAATTCGGCACGGATCGGGATCAGCTGATGGAAAAGCTTTCTGCAAAGGGCATCCTGACCCGGAAGTATTTCTATCCTGCCACCAATCAGTTCCGCTGCTATCAGGAGAAATTCCCCATTCAGTCCACCCCCATCGCCGAAGCCATTTCCAGACAGGTTCTGGTACTGCCCATGTATCCGGAACTGACCGCCCCGCAGGCAGAAATGATCTGCCGTTGTATTTTGGAGGAGCACATATGAAAGGTATCATTCTTGCCGGCGGCTCCGGCACCCGGCTGTATCCCATGACTCTGGGGGTATCCAAGCAGCTGCTTGCCATTTACGACAAGCCTCTGATTTATTATCCCCTGTCCGTGCTGCTTCTGGCAGGGATCCGGGAAATCATGATCATTTCCACCCCGGTGGATATTGGAGATTATCAGCGACTTCTTGGGGATGGCTCTAGAATCGGCGTATCCTTCACCTATCAGGTGCAGGAAAAGCCCCGTGGACTGGCCGAGGCCTTTATTCTCGGGGAAGAATTCATCGGTGACGACTCGGTGTGCCTGATTCTGGGCGACAATGTTTTCCACGGTCAGAATCTTACTGCAACGCTGCGTCAGGCTCAGAAAACACTGCATGGTGCCACCATTTTCGGTTATCCGGTCAACAATCCCCAGGCCTTCGGAGTGGTGGAATTTGACGAGGATTTCAACGTAAAATCCATCGAGGAGAAGCCCAAAGTTCCCAAATCTAATTTTGCGGTTCCGGGGCTGTACTTCTATGACCACAGTGTGGTGGAGATTGCAAAGCAGATCACACCATCCCCCCGGGGGGAATTGGAGATCACCGCCGTGAACAACGCCTATCTTGCGAAGAACCAATTAAAAGTAGAGCTGATGGGCCGTGGCATGGCATGGCTGGACACCGGCACACCGAACGGCATGCTTCAGGCCGCCGAATATGTAAAAGCAATTCAGGACCGTCAGGGCTACTACGTCTCCTGCATCGAGGAAATCGCGTGGAGACGGGGCTTCATCACTTTGGAACAGCTTCATGGGCTGGGTGAAGAACTGCGCATGACCGACTACGGCCAGTACCTGCTTTCCCTGAACTAATGGAGGATTTTTATGGACGAAAATTTATCGCACTGTTTGACTGTCTCCCCTGACAGCTATGCTGTGGAGGCGGCCAGACAGTGTTACAATCAGGAGGATGTCACCACCATCACCGAGGCCAAAATTGCTGAAAATGACAACACCATGGTCACCGTGGTGTGCATCAGCTACGGCCACGAAGCCTTTATCGCCCAGGCATTGGACAGCTTCCTGATGCAGAAAACCAACTTCAAGTTCAAGGTTTTTGTAGGTGAAGATCACGGCCCCGACGGCACCGCAGACATTATCCGTGCCTATGCGGAAAAATATCCGGATGTGATCGTTCCCTTCCTCCGGGAAGAAAATATGGGTGCCCAGCGCAATCTGATTGATCTGTGTCAGCGGGCAACCAGTCCCTATATCGCCTTCTGCGAGGGCGACGATTATTGGGTAGATGCATATAAACTGCAAAAGCAGTTTGACTATATGGAAAGTCATCCGGAACTTCGGGCCTGTACCACCCAGACGGAGATCGTTGCCCCTGAGGACTGGCATCTCCGCTCCTGGTATCAGGAACTCCCCGACGGAAAGCTGCTGATTCCGGACAGCATTCCCGGATACAAACGTGCCGAAACCTTCTCTCCCAGCTACATTATTAATCTGAATGTAGCCCACACCTCCACCCATTTCTACCGCTGGAATTATGACCTGCCCATTCCGGACTGGTATTACCAGGGTATTATCGGTGACACCCCTCTGCTTCTGTTGCAGCTGGGACTGGGAAATCTGGGACATATCCCGGAAATCACCTCTGCATACCGGATCAACGAAGGCAGTGTATTCTTTGACAAAGACCGCACAGCCAACTTTCTCCGTACCCGGCTGGATTACGTTCGTTATCTCTCCGGCCTCCGTGAATTTGCCATGGAGCATATCCCCGGTTATCCTGTGGTTGCAGTAGAAAACCGGATCAAGCTGGAAAGCGCAAACTACCTGAATGTATTGGTGCAGCAGCAGGACACGGAGAAGATCTCCGCATTCTTCAAAGATTATCCCGATGCGGGAACCCTGTCCCTGAATGCCTATATTTCCTTTTTCCACGACCAGCGGGCCATGACCGGCGTATTCGGCTGGGACGGCTATCAAATGACCGCCCGGAACCGGCTTTTCCGTCAGTTTATCCGGCCTCAGGTCCAGCT
>CAZFGL010000001.1:41827-63846 GCA_964518645.1 uncultured Oscillospiraceae bacterium
CCAGCTTGCTCTGAAGGCAAAGAAATGCAGCAACAAAATCAAGAATCTGCTGGCCAAGTTTGGCCAGATCCCGGCGCTGTTCTATTACTGGAAAAACACCCGTGTGAAAAAAGACCAGAACCTGTGGGTATTCTCCGGTTTCAACAAAACAAACTACATGGACAACACAAAGTATCTCTATGAGTTTGTGCTGGAACACCATCCGGAGATTCAGGCTGTCTGGATCACCCGGGATCAGGAGCTGTACGATCACCTGACCGAAGAGGGAAAGCCTGTTATGATGATGGACACTGCCCAGTGTCGCAAGCTGGTCGCCCGGGCCGCAGTTGCCTTTACCGATCACTTCCGCATGTCCGACTACGACGCCTTCTCTGGTATGAACGACAACCTGAAAATCGTTCAGCTCTGGCACGGTGTCGGGCTGAAATCCATCGGTGATCTGAAGAACACCGATGTCCCGGGCGTAAAGTTCAGTGACGACATTCTTCCTCTGGAAACCGACAGCAGCCTGAAAAAGCTTCTGAAAAAGCTCCGGTATTGGCGGTATGCCTTCCACCGGGAGCTGTTCGAGAAATATTTCCTTCTGGTCTGCCCCGGCCCTGAACGGGTTGCTCAGATCGCAGATCCATGGCATATTCCCCACGAGAACTGCTTCTACAGTGGCCATCCCCGGAACATTCTCCTTCACAGCGCAAAGGAACATACCCCCGGTGCCCGGGTACTGTATGCCCCCACTTATCGCTGGAATGCATACAGTGAAAAGCGTCTGGTCAAGCAGATCGTTGACAATGCTGAGGCGATTGAATCCTGCATGGAACGTCTCGGAGGCGAACTGGTGATCCGGCTCCACCCCCATACATGGCGGAATTACTCCGCTTCTCTGGACACTATGGCGGATAAATACAGCCGCATCAGCATCGATCATGAGAAGGACATTTACACCACCCTGGCCGATTATGACATGCTGATCTCCGACTATTCCTCCATTGCCTATGATTTTGTTCTGCTGGACAGACCTATCGTGTTCTTCAACTACGACTTCGAGGAATTTGTCAGAACCGAGTGTGAACTCAATTATGATTACGAAAGCTATTCCCCCGGTATCAAAACCACGACCTGGCTTGAGACCCTGGCTGCCCTTGAAACCTATGCTGCCGACCCCACCCGGGACAGCAAATGGCGCAGCACCGTGCGGGACGCCTTCTATGACATGGACTCCAACGACGAAAACAACTCCGAACGAATCATTCAGGAGGTTATGCGTCGTCTGAACGACCAGCATTAACACCCACAAAGGAGGGGCTGACTATGAATATTGCATTGGTGTTTGCCGGCGGAACCGGCCAGCGCATGCGAAATACCGCCTGCCCCAAACAGTTCCTTGAACTGTATGGGAAGCCCATCATCATTTATACCCTGGAGGTGTTCCAGAAGCACCCGGATATTGATGCCATTGTAGTTCCCTGCGTGGCAGGGTGGCACGACCATCTCCGTTCTCTGGCAGAGCGCTATGGCATCACCAAGCTTGTGAAAATCGTCCCCGGGGGTAAGACCTCCCAGGAATCCAAACTCTCTGCCCTTCATGCGATCCGGGAACTGTGCCAGGACGAGGATATTGTCATGATGCATGACGCAGTTCGCCCGCTGATCACCGCCCAGCTGATTGATGACAATCTTCGCTGTGTCAAAGAATATGGCAATGCCATCACTGTGGATCCCTTCACCGAGACGGGTATCACCAGCGAGGACGGTAAAACCGTGGAATCCACCATCGAACGAAGAAAGCTTTATATTGCAAAAGCTCCTCAAACCTTCCTTTACCGGGATGCCCTTGCAGCCCATGAGGCCGCAAAGGATATGCCGGAATCCACCACCATCGACACATGCACCATTATGACCGCCCTTGGGAAAGAGCTGCATTTTGTCCGGTGCGAGGATACAAACATTAAAATCACCACCCCGGAGGATTACTATATCTTCAAAGCAATCTACGACCTCCGGGAAAACCGTTCTGTGCTTGGTTTTTGACAAAGGGGAATCGCTGTGAACACATCTGTTTTTATGGAGGATCTTAAAAACATCAGCTGCTCCGGGCAGATTCCCTGGGAACAGTTTCACGGAAGCACCATTTTTGTCACCGGTGCAACCGGTCTGATCGGTCAGACACTGGTAAATGGGCTGCTCTACCGGAATCAGTTCCACGATAGCAACATCTCCATACTTGCACTGGTGCGGGATATGGAGAAGGCAGAAGCCCTCTTCCGGCACTTTCCCCGGGAGAATCTGCGCCTGATTCATGGAACTGTGGAAAATCTCCCCGCCATGGACATGCCCATTGATTACATTGTCCACTGTGCCTGTCCCACAGCCAGTCAGTACTTTTTAAATCACCCCGTGGAGACCACCGGAACCATTCTCGACGGAACCAGAAACATTCTGGAGCTTGCCAGGGAGAAAAAGGTCCGGCAGTTCGTCTTTCTCTCCAGTATGGAGGTCTATGGAACAGTTCATTCCGAACAGCTTCTCCGTGAGGACACCTTGGGCGACGTAGATCTTATGTCTCCCAGAAGCTGCTATCCCCTTGGAAAACGTATGGCAGAAAACCTGTGCTGTTCCTACCATGTCCAGTATGGCGTTCCCGCCGTGATCCTTCGGCTTGCCCAGACCTTTGGCCCCGGTGTCAGCCGGGAGGACAGCCGGGTGTTTGCCTACATCTCCCGCTGCGCATTGGAGGGTGTTGACGTTGCCCTCTCCGCATCCGGCGGAAAGAAGAACATGTATCTCTATACCGCTGATGCCGTTACCGCAATTCTGGTACTTCTTGCAAAGGGCTGCCCGGCAGTCGCCTATAACGCTGCAAATCCGGAAACTTACTGTTCCATCAAAGAAATGGCTCAGGCTGTGTCTGATACCTTCTGCGACGGAAAAATCGGGGTAAAAACCCATGTGGGTGCCGTGGATGTGGCCGCATTCCCCCCCGACACCTTTCTCCGTCTGGATACCACAAAGCTTCAGTCCCTTGGCTGGAAACCCACGGTGGATTTGATGGAGATGTACCGCCGGATGATAAACTGTTTTTCAATGTGAGGAATTATGAAACACATCAATATTCTTACCTTTCCCTGTGGTTCTGAGGTTGCACTGGAAATCTGCCGTGCGTTGAAAGATATTCCCTTCATTACCCTTTGGGGCGCTTCCAGTGTCCCGGATCACGGAAAGTATATGTTTGAGCATTATATCGAGGGGCTTCCCATGATCAGTGACCCGGACTTTATTTCCCGGCTGAATGCTGTTCTGGAAACACACCAGATCGACTATATTTACCCTGCCATGGATCAGGTAATTGACGTACTGTCCGTTCAGCGGGATCAGCTGAAGGCAGAATTGATCGCGCCCTGTCACGACGCTGTCTCTGTCTGCCGGAACAAGGCACGAACCTACACCCGCCTTGCGAGACTGGACTTCGTTCCCCGGGTATACGACAGCCCCAGTGCAGTGGATCATTTCCCTGTAATCATTAAGCCCCAGGAGGGTTATGGTTCCCGGGGATTTCAGATTCTCCATGATGCCTCTGCTCTGGAATTTGCCGCAGGTCAGATGGACGTTCCTTATGTGCTGTGTGAATATCTCAGTGGCGAAGAATATACCATCGACTGCTTTACCAACCGTCATGGAACCCTCCAGTATGTAAACTGCCGCAACCGTCACCGCATCCGCAACGGCATCAGTGTAAACTCAAAGCTTCAGACTCCCGATCTGCGGATCCGTGAGATCGCAGAGGAAATCTGCCGGCGTATTCCCATGCGTGGTGCCTGGTTCTTCCAGCTCAAGCGGGACGACTCCGGTGCATACAAGCTGCTGGAGGTGGCCACCCGTATCGCCGGAACCATGTGTGTACAGCGGGCTGCCGGGGTAAACCTGCCTTTGCTCACTGTATTTGATATGATGGGCTATGACGTAGAAGTTACTGCACAGCTCAATGATGTGGAGGTTGACCGGGCTCTGTACAACGCTTTCCATCTGGGAAAACACTTTTCAGAGCTTTATCTGGATTTCGACGACACCCTGATCGTCCACGGCCGGGTAAACGCCCTGCTGATGCGATATATCTATCAGTGTCTCAACAATGACATTCCCATTACCCTGATTACAAAACACGACCGGGATATTATGACCGATCTGAAAAAATACCGGATCTCTCCGGACATTTTCCAGAACATCATTCACATCCGGAAGGATCAGCAGAAGTGTGACTTCATTTCCCCCCACCGGGATGCGCTGTTCCTGGACGATTCCTTCTCCGAACGGAAGCAGATCTCCGACCGGTTCGGAATCACCACCCTTGGGGTCGATGCGGTTGAATGCCTCATTGACTACAGACAGTAACACGGGAGAGATACCATGAAAACCATTATCGTTACCGGCGGTGCCGGATTCATTGGATCCAATTTTATTTTTCACATGCTGGACGCACACCCGGATTACAGGATCGTGTGTCTGGACAAGCTCACCTATGCAGGCAATCTCAGCACCCTCGCTTCGGTGCTGGAAAAGCCCAACTTCCGGTTCGTAAAACTGGACATTTGCAACCGTGAGGGCGTATACGCCCTGTTTGAGGAAGAACATCCCCACATGGTTGTCAACTTTGCAGCTGAGAGCCACGTGGATCGCTCCATCGAAAACCCGGAGGTTTTTCTCCAGACCAATATTCTCGGCACACAGGTGCTTATGGATGCCTGCCGGAAGTATGGCATAGAGCGTTATCATCAGGTATCCACCGACGAGGTATACGGTGACCTGCCTTTGGATCGTCCCGACCTGTTCTTCACCGAGGAGACACCGATCCATACCAGTTCCCCCTACTCCGCATCCAAGGCCAGCGCTGACCTTCTGGTTCTGGCATATCACCGCACCTACGGACTTCCCGTGTCCATCTCCCGCTGTTCCAATAACTACGGCCCCTATCATTTCCCTGAAAAGCTGATCCCTCTGATGATTGCCAATGCACTCAATGACAAGCCCCTTCCTGTATACGGTCAGGGACTGAATGTCCGGGACTGGCTTTATGTCACTGACCACTGTAAGGCCATTGACCTGATTATTCACAAGGGACGTACCGGTCAGGTATATAACATTGGTGGCCACAACGAAATGCGGAACATTGATATTGTCCGGCTGATCTGCAAGGCACTGGGAAAACCCGAAAGCCTGATTACCTTTGTCACCGACCGAAAAGGTCACGATATGCGCTATGCCATTGACCCCACAAAAATCCACAATGAGCTTGGGTGGCTTCCGGAAACCAAGTTTGCTGACGGACTCCAGAAAACCATCCAGTGGTATCTGGATAACCGCACATGGTGGGAGACCATCATCTCCGGCGAGTACCAGAATTACTATGAGAAAATGTACGGTAACCGCTGAGTGTTTTCCGTTTTGACCTTATTTCATTTCATAGGAGCGTGGATAATATAAAACACCGGAACTCCCTGAAAGCTCTGTTTATTCTCCCCGTCGCCCAATGATTCTCCCGCCCTGTAGATTGGAGGTTTTCTCGTGCATACTTCCACAAGCCGAAAGCTTTATCTGGATAATCTGAAAGGTTTTTTGATTTTTCTGGTTTTCCTTGGGCATTTCATTGTCCCTTTCACCAACGATCCCTCCATGCTCTTTCTGAGGAAGTGGATCTATGTGTTCCATATGCCCGCTTTTCTGATGGTCTCCGGCTGTCTGCAACGTAAAAAGGTGCTGGAAACCAGTGGCAATCAGGGCTTCCGTTTTGCAATATCCTTCCTTTTGCAGAATACGCTGCTCTATCTCTGTATGCTTTTGACGGAAACAGGCACAGAATACAGTCTCAGCGGCGGGATATATAATCCCACCATGGGTCTGTGGGCATTCTGGTACCTTCAGGCGCTGTTTTTCTACAGCATTATTACAGGACGTGCCCGGAAAGCAGTTCCCCTGTTTCTCTTTGCACTGGGCCTGTACTTCTTTGTTCCCTTTTTCCCAGCTATTGCATCCTTTAATTTCACAAAAATCGCCAGCTTCTATATTTTCTATCTCATAGGCTTTTACGGGCTGACCGAGGATAATCTGGATCTGCTCCGAAGGATCCCCCTCAGGATTCTCTCCCTGCTTGTGCTGGCCTCTGTATTTATGCTGCTTTATCTGTTCCGGGACTGCTTCTCCATGACCGATCTCACACTGATGCAGCAATATCAGACCTATCCCAGTCTCGCAACCGGGATCTTCTATCGGCTGAGTTATCTTGTCATTGCAGTGATTATTTCCGTTTGTCTGATCAGCGTAATGCCTTCCTTTGCCGGCCTCACTGCCCGCATGGGACGGAATTCCGTTTATATTTATGCGCTGCATAATTACCTTCTGTCCATTTTCTACTATGTGAACAGGCACTGGCCCTTCTTCCCATACATTAACACCCCCCTTACCTATGGTTTGTTTGTTCTGGGCAGCTATGTGGTATGCCTGCTCATGGTTATTCCTCCGGTGATTCGGAAAACAAAATGGCTTGTGGAGCCGTACCGCTACCTGAATCTGGACCCGGAAATCAACTGGCTCTGGCCGATTCATCCCAAACGTTGATTTATAGACCTCACGGTCTGTATAAGGAGATTCTATGAAACGTATCTATCGCACTTTTTCCAAATATGCAAGTGATTTTCTCAAGTACAAGGACTTTCTGAAGCTTCTGATTGAGAAAAACATCAAGCTGAAATACCGTCGCAGCTGGCTTGGTTATGTCTGGAGCGTGCTGAATCCGCTTTTGATCATGATCGTCATGTCTCTGGTCTTTTCAAAAATGTTCAGCCGCAATATTGAAAACTTCCCTGTTTACCTTTTCTGCGGTCAGCTGCTGTTTAATTTTATGAGCAGTTCTACCACCCAGGCCATCTTTTCCATCACGGGCAATGCCGCCCTGCTGAAAAAGACCTATGTGCCAAAATATCTGTTCACTCTGGCCCGGATCACCAGCAGCCTTGTGGATCTGTTCTTCTCTCTGGGTGCATTGATCATTGTCATGATTTTTACAAGAGCACGGTTTACCCCCTACGCCCTTCTGTTCCCCTTCGTGCTCCTTCAGCTCTATGTATTCTGCGTGGGGCTGGGGCTTTTTCTGGCACAGGCAAACGTGTTCTTTAAGGACTCTCAGTTCATTTACAACGCAGTTACCACCGCATGGCTCTATGTGACCCCCATTTTCTATCCCCTTGAGGCACTGCCGGACACACTGGTTTGGGTAATCAAGCATCTGAACCCCATGTATTTCTACATTGGCCAGTTCCGTGATCTGGTTTATTCCGGAAGAATGCCCGGTCATATGATTATCCTTGCGGGCTGTGTGGCCGCAGTTCTGATGCTGATCATCGGCACGGCAAGCTTTATGCATTCCAAAGATAAATTCATTTTGTACATCTAAGATAGGAGTATCCATATGGACGGCAAAAGGATCATGGTAGATGTGGATCAGGTAACCATCCGCTTCAACCTGGCCAACCAGAAAATAGACAATTTAAAAGAGTATTTCATCAAGCTTGTGAAGCACGAGCTGATGTTTCAGGAGTTTCTGGCAGTCAAGGACGTCAGCTTTCAGATCCGTGAAGGGGAAGCCTGGGGCCTGATTGGTGTGAACGGTTCCGGCAAGTCCACCCTGCTGAAGGCAATCAGCGGCATTATCAAGCCCTATAAGGGCAGTATCACCGTAAACGGCAGCGTCGCCCCGCTTATTGAGCTTGGTGCAGGCTTTGACGCAGAGTGTACCGCCCGGGAAAACATTTTCCTGAACGGTTGTGTGCTGGGTCACTCCGAAAAGTTTATGAAGGAGCATTTTGACGAGATCGTTGATTTTGCAGAGCTTCACGACTTTCTGGATTCCCCCATCAAGAATTACTCCTCCGGTATGAAGGCACGGCTGGGCTTCGCCGTTGCAACTATGGTCAAGCCGGACATTCTCATTGTGGACGAGGTTCTGGCTGTGGGCGACTACAAATTCCAGCAGAAGTGTATGGATCGTATGCAGGAGCTTCTGAAGGGCGGCACCACGCTGCTTTTCGTCTCCCACAATACCGATCAGGTTCGCGCCCTGTGTGACCACGCCCTCTGGATTGATAAGGGTGTTGCCCGTATGCAGGGACCAGTGGATTCGGTCTGTGATGCATATATGGCAGACAAACGCTAAAATAGTTTCCCCGAAGGGAGTTCATGCTCCATTCGGGGATTTTTCTCAAAAACCAGCTGAAAAGCAGCAGCTTTTACGCCGAAACTATGCTAAAATAACGCTGTAAACGGATCACCAACGACTGGAGGACAGCATCTATGAAATGCAGCCTTGCTTCCATTATCAGCGCCCTGGGAAAGGAATTCCCCCTGGAAACCTGCGGCGATGTGGATATTTTTATTACCGACATTCAGGAGATCTCCGACACAGTGCTTCCTTCAAAACCGGATGTGCTGTATATCGCCCGCCAATCCCAGCTTCTTCATTATAATGGTCCCACTGCCCGTGGTCCGGTTCTGTGTATCAGTCACAGCCGCTGGAATCTGAGGGGCAGTCAATCCACCTTCCCCACCCTGATTATGGCCCTATGTCAGGAATCCGGGCGGATCTATTCGGTACTGAGCCGTTTTTTCTATCAGGAGGGACTTAAATCCTCGGAGCTTGCGGAAATATCCAGTGCCTTTCTCCGTTGCAGAAGTCTGGACGCACTGGTTGAGACCGGTTATTCCCATCTGGGGAATCCCTTCACCATCCACGACAGTGACGGAAAGCTTCTGTCCTACTCCCGCCAGGCTGGTCTGTGGGACGCAGCATGGCAAAATGCATCCTTCAGTGATTTTCTCTGCTCTTTCCATTCTGCCGAAAACGCAGAGCTGATGGAGCGCTCCCGGCGGGATCAGACACCGGTGCTTCTGCATCCGGAATCCGGCCCCATGCAGCTGCGGATGGCCCTCAGCTCCCGGGGACAGACCTTGGGGTATTTAACCGTAATCGCCCTGTTTCGCCCCTTTACCCACATGGATTACCAGATCGCAGAGCTGCTGGGATATTTCATCTCCCTGGATCTGCTCCGGCAGCACTCCATCACCCGCACCAGTGTATCCGATGCCGGCCGACTGAAAAACTTTTTGGAATCCGGAGAGAACAACACTCCGGATCTGCCCCAATGGCTGGAACAGCAGATCTGTCCGGAGGGCAGACATTTTGACCTACTTCTCATCAATACCGCCCGTCGTACCCCCTTCTGGGACGTGGACGAGCTGCTGGCACAGCTGGACAAGCTTTTCCCGGGCAGTATCTCCACCCGTCTGGAGGCCGGTGTGGTTCTGCTGTACGCCGGAGAAACGCCTATCATTCAGCAGGAGCAGCTGGGCGTTCTGCTGGAGCAGCTCCCGACAAATCTGGTTGCGGGAATCAGCATGCCCTTTCAGAATCTTGCGGAATCAGGCCATGCAGCACTTCGGCAGGCTCGTCAGGCGCTGGCTTTGGGCGCTGCACTGGATCCGGCGAAGAACTGCTATCGCTATGCAGATTACGCCATATACGCAGGCTTCCGTGCCGCCTCCGGCTGGATTGATCTGCGGGAGCTTCTGCCCACGGAATTGACTGAACTGCTGGACAGCGACCAGAATGGTGAAATACTCCACACGCTGGAGGTTTATCTGTCCACCGGTGGTCGCAAGGCACGGGCTTCTGAACTGCTGTTTATCCATTTGAACACACTGAAATATCGGTTGAATCAGATTTCAAAGAAGCTCAATGCGGATCTGGATGACCCGGCCACCCTGTTCTCCCTGCAATATGCCCTGCATATCATCCGCTATCTGCGCTGCTTTGGTACGGATCCCTCCCAGCCCCTGAAATAACAGAAAATGCCCCCGGATGCTGCTTTGAACTGCATCCGGGGACATTTTTTACTTATGCATTCTTAACAACCAGTGTACCGCCGGAGGGCAGAGTCACAGTCCGTGCCTCGCCGCCCACAGCAGTGATGGTAACACCTGCAAGCGCATCCAGCTGCTCCAGTGCCACATCACCGTTAAATACCACGTCAGAATCGCCGTTTGCAGTCCAGCGGCTCTGCTCATCCAGAGTCAGCATAACTCCGCCGGTGATAGCACCAACGAGGGCCGTATTCTTCATGTTCACGGTCATTCTGCGGCCGGTGTCCTCGTGGACAATGCTGTTTTCCGTATTCATGTTTTTCAGGGTCACATGCACGCCATAGACCTCACGTCCCTTGGGATCGGGTGCGCAGGGGTCGTCGTTCAGACGGGATTTCACCAGAATACCGCAGCGGGAATCTACCTGTGCACCGTCGATCAGAATATCAGAGTTACAGCTCTTTACGATCACAGCGGGATCCACGCACTGATACTTACCGCCCACAATGTCAATCTTGCTGACCTGTGTAAAGATGGCGTCAGCAGCAGGGCCACCGCCTACCACATGGTTCAGAACCACATAGCTACCGCACTTCGCGGTGCAGTCGTTGAGCTGAACACCGGACTCACCGGCGACAATGGCAGCCATATTCTGAACGTCCACGTTACAACGGTTGAGTACGCAGCAACAGCCGGTATCAGCATAAGTACCATAACCACTGCGGGTGGTAATCACGTTGCAGTCATTGGCCTCCAGATACACCCAGTCACCGGCTGCATCGGTGGAAAGAGCTGCCCAGCTGTCAGCAATGATGGTGGAGTTATAGAAATAGCTCTCAGAATTCATTACGGTGCAGTGGGTACGCATATTGCCCTCGATCTCAAGGAACACAGGGGGCTTTGCCATGCCGGGGCCAATGATCCAGGTAACTTCCTTCTCGTCCACAGGCCAGGGATCGCCATGAGAAACCAGCATGGAGTCATAAACCTTCAGCACACTGTTGCCGCCGGCAGAGGTTGCACAACGGAGCTTGCCGTCCATGTTGATACGGCAGTCCTTCAGGGTAAGAACCGCATGATCCTCAACCGCAGCACCGGAGAGCTTACCACCAAGCCCCTGTCCCTCACCGGACAGGCGGATATTTGCATGCTCAACAGTGAAATCAGAACCTTCGCCTGCAACATAGATACCACCCATGTCGCCCCGGTTCAGATTCAGGACCACGTTCTTCGCACAGGAATCAGTAAACTCACCGACAATGGCCTCATCCCGGGTGATGATCTTACCGTTCTGAACCTCCAGTGCTGCAAATTCGGGCTTGCTCTCAGGCATGCCGCCGGGGCCGCCAGGTCCACCGGGGCCTTCACCGTCGGGGCCGCCAGGACCACCAGGACCACCGGGGCCACCTTCGCCCTCCTCCATGGGAGGGCCCTGCATCTTCATATAAACAGGACGGGTAAACTCCTGCTTGGGAATACCATGAATCCATTCCATAATATTAACCTTCCTTTCATATATGTAGGTTTTCTTTGCCCTTTCATTATAATACACTTGCTCCCGTTTTTTTATTGTCAACCTATAGAAAATTACTGTCCGAAATTTAGCCATTTCGGACAAAACCCGCCGGAGCATTTTTGTCCTTTGTCTGTTTCAGCCAAATATGTCCGCAAAAATCAGCAAAGAATGCCATAGGAATTTTTCTGCCGGCGGGATAAAATGAAAATATACAAATACTACGAAAGGAAGTATTGAGAAATGAAAAAAAGATTGTCCGCACTTCTTCTGATACTGTGCATGGTTTTGGCTGTCTTCTCCGGCTGTGGCGATACCGCCAAGTCCGAAGCAGGCTCCGAAGCTCCTGCCCCGGTTCAGTCTGAGCAGGCCGAAGCACCTGACACCCCCGCAGAGACGACCGAATCTGTGCAGGAAACCGCTTCTGTTGTGGAAGAAGGAGCCTCTCCCTACGCCCTCTATGAGTGGCCCCTGCCTCTGACCGAGGAGGACGTAACCTTCTCCGTATCCATGATGATCAATCCCCAGCTGGCCGCATACTACGCCGGCTATCAGGACAACCCCTCCTGGGCCGAGTATTCTGCCCGTACCGGTGTAAACTTTGAGTTCCAGAACATCAGCGCCATGAACATGGCCGAGCAGTACACCCTGATGTTCGCATCTCAGGATTACCCCAACATTATGCACTCCGCCCTTTCCTATTACTCCAGCGGTGCAGATGCCGCTGTCGAGGACGAAGTCATTCTGGATCTGGCACCCTATCTGGAGGAGTATGCTCCCAACTATCTGTACTGGATCAACAAGCTTGACGCTTTCCCCAACATCACCACTGACGAGGGCTACCGCCCCGGTTTTGTCCATATTAACGATCAGCCTTCCATCACCAAATCCGGCCCTGTTACCCGTGGTGACTGGCTGGAAGAGCTGGGTCTTGAAAAGCCCGAGACTATTGACGAGCTGCATGACATGCTGAAGGCCATGTACGAAAAGTACGGCGCACAGTGTGAATTCGACGCAACCGCCAGCGCCTTCTCCGGCGCATGGGGCACCAACCTGACCATCTCCACCTTCCCCTCTGTCAGCTATCCCATCTATCAGGTGGACGGTGAGATCGTATACGGTCCCACCACTGAGGAAGCCAAGGATTATCTGAAAACAATGAAGTCCTGGCTGGACGAGGGTATTCTCTACTCCGACTTCGCTACCCGTACCTCCAACTTTGGTACCATCGGCGATTTCTGCAGTGGCGTATTCAGCTACTACAATGCTGATACGGATGCCCTTGTAAACGCTCCCTCCTACTTCACTGACCCCAACGCAACCATGGTTGCCCTTCCCTACGCTGTCCGTAAAAAGGGCGATGTGATTCCCTTTGACGGCTACGGCACCTCCACCAGCACCCTGACTGGTCAGGGCACCTTCTCCATCACCTCCAGCTGTGACAACGTGGAGCTGGCTGTCTCCGTTCTGGACTGGCGTTATTCTGACGAGGGCGCTTTCCTGTTCAACTACGGCATTGAGGGTATCTCCTTCAATTACAATGCCGATGGCGAGCCGGAATACACCGATCTGATCGTTAAGAACGAGGACGGTCTCTCTGCCACCTGGCTGGCCGCTGTTTACATGGACGAATACGGCTATGTAGAGAAGTACACCAAGTTCGACTATCAGATGACTGAACAGCAGCTGGAAGCCCGGGAAATCTGGAGCCAGAACGTGGAATCCCGCTATGACCTTCCCAAGGCTCTGACCCTGACCGCAGAGGAGTCCGAAACCTTCTCCGCCAAGATGACCGACGTCGCTTCCCGTACCTCTGAGGTGATCCTGCTGATGCTCACCGGCGACATGGATATTGACGCTGACTACGATGCATTTATTGAGTCTCTCTATTCCATGGGTCTTCAGGAGTGCCTGGATTGCTACCAGAACGCTCTGACCCGTTATAATAACCGCGTTGAGTAAAGCTTTTGCCCTCACAGAGAGTTCACTGTGAGGGCTTTTTCTTTTTTCCGATCAGCAGCTGTATACACCATTCTCCGTCAATCATCACACAATTTTGGATAAACTGGCTCATAATTTCAATAAAATGAGCGATACTAACAGCAGGACAAATCATGTATAGGAGATATTCAAATGAAAGCAACAGGAATTGTACGGAGGATCGACGACCTTGGGCGGGTCGTCATTCCGAAAGAGATCCGGCGCACCCTGCATATTCGGGAAGGCGACCCGCTGGAGATTTTTACAGAGAAGGACGGCGCTGTTATTTTTAAAAAGTACTCTCCCATGGGGGAGCTGAATCAATTTGCAGAAGTGATCTGTGAGAGTTTGAACCGAAATCTGGGATGCATTGCTGCAATTTCAGACCGTGACGGGATCATTGCGGTCAGTGGCGCACCGAAGCGGGAGCTTTTGGAACGGCGGAACTCCCGGGAGCTTGATCAGATCATGCAGCAGCGAAATACCTATCGAAAAAACGGAGAAGCTTCACTGCCTGTTTCGGATCAGGACGAGAAATACCACCTTGGAATTGCTGCCCCCATATTGTCAGAGGGAGATTTAATGGGCTGTGTAATGATTCTTCTGGATGCCGGTGCTGCCCCCGTGGGCGAAACAGAGCAGAAGGTATGCCAGACGGTTGCAGGCTTCCTCGGCCGTCAACTGGAGAGCTGATTTTTTGGCACGCAGATGCGTGCCAAAATCTTCACCCATTGACGTGAATATTATTCAATATCACATTGACAAACAGTAGCTCTATATGGTAATATTGAGTCATCAAGAAAACAAGCTTTCCCATATGGATCGGAGGAACACATGAAACTGTACATAAAGCAGAAGGTTTTCTCCTGGACAGACCGTTTTTCCGTCCGGGACGAATACGGTCAGGAGCGCTACTTCATGGAGGGTGAGTTTTTCTCCTTGGGCAAAAAACTCCATATTTATGACAGCGCTGGATCTGAGGTTGCAATGATCTCGCAAAAGTTCTGGAGCTTTCTCCCCCGATACTTTGTAAGTGTGGGAGGCAGTGAAATTGCAGAAATCGTGAAAGAGTTCACCTTTTTCATCCCCAAATACGAGATCAACGGGCTGAACTGGACGGTCACCGGAAGCTTCTCGGCCCATGATTACGAAATCACAAAGGATGACCAGAAAATCGTCTCCATATCCAAGGAATGGATGACCTGGGGAGACAGCTATCAACTGGATATTTCCAATCCCGCAGACGAAATTGCAGCACTGGCAGTTGTTCTGGCCATCGACTGTGTTCTGGCCGCAAACAAGAACGGAAGCTAAAAGGAGGTAACCTGTATGAAAAAATACGCCAATGACCAGACCCCCGAAATTCTGGATGCCCCAACCGATCGTCGTACACTGAACGTAATGCTTGGCACAGCCAGGCTCAACCAGTTGGATCAAACCAGAAAAATGAAGCTGGAACGGAGTGAAGTTAAGGGAGAACACAAGGAATGGCTGCCTCTCCCCCTCCGGATCGTCAGCTTTATTTCCGGCTGGTTTCTGCTGGCCGGTGTCATTGGTTTTATTCTCCTGTTTATTCGGATGAACAATGAGATTTTGCCCATAGCGCTCCCTATGACAAAAATCGGACTGGTGGTAGGTATCCCCATCTACGGTGGACTGCGGCTACTGGAAGCTTATCTGGAACGAAAAGACTGGGTCAAACGGATGCGTGAAAACGAAACAAAGCGCTGAATAAAAAGGAGAGGCTGCTACAACAGTCTCTCCCTTCACTTTTCTCTTATCAGATCTGATTGGCAGTTGCAAATCCGGCCGTCACAGCCTTATGCACATCCCCCGCCCGATAGCAGTCACCGATATAATGCATATGGTCGCCACTTCCGTAGAATTCTGCACACACATCCGGGGTAGGCTCCACACCGCCGGAGAGGATCACCAAATCCGCAGGGACAAACTTTTCATTTCCGTCCTTATCCACATAGGTGACACCCTTTTCATCCACGGAAACATATTTCCGGATCTTGCGGACATAGTCGAAGCCGGACAGATTTTCATAAGCATCCAGCATCATGACCACATAATGGGCATGGGGCGCATCCACTGCCAGCATGTCCTGCCGGGTCATCACTGTGACATGATGTCCCTTTTCCGCCAGATGCATACCGGTTTCTGTACCGGTCTCACTTCCACCGATAACCACAATTTCTTTGGGAAGCTCTGCTTCATGGCCATAAACGTCCACACAAAGCATAGTTTTAGTACCTTCTTGAATGGGAAGCCGGGGCGTTTTGAATCGGGGGCCTGTGGCGATCACCACATCGTCATACCCCTCTTTTTCAAGCATCTGCTCGGTTGCTGTGGTATTGAGCAGTACCTTCACACCCTTTTGCCAGGTCTGTCGGATGAGCCACTGATTAAAGTCTGCCAGAGGCCATTTGAAGGAGGCATAATCCGCATGGAACAACTGTCCTCCCAGTTTTCCCTCTTTTTCATAGAGCGTTACATCGTGCCCCCGCTCTGCACAGGTAATGGCGCACTTCATACCCGCAGGGCCGCCACCTACCACTGCCACCTTTTTCTTCTTTGTAACCGGTGCGATCATCTGCTCCAGCTTAAACTCCATGCCGATTTTCGGGTTCACGGAACAGAAGGAGCGGAATTTGTCGGAATCATTGGGCACATGGCACTTGTTGCAGCGGATACAGGGAGTCACGTCCTCCCCACGCCCGGCATATATCTTTTCCCCGTACTGGCTGTCGCAAATAAATGCCCGGGACATGCAGATAATATCCGCCTTATTCTCCCGGAGAATCTTTTCATTGAAGTCCGGGTTCTGGAGTCCTGCGGATACACCGACTTTGATCTTGCCCCCTCGGACCATAATGCTCTCCTTCAGTGCCGCTGCCGCATCCAGATTGGGACAGGGTACCGCTCTGGTGGAGGTAAAACCGATGGGGTGCTGGGGATCCTTATCCCCATGGCGCACATGGAGAATATCCACCTTCCCCTCCAGCAGCTTCGCCAGTTCAAAGGTATCTCCCCGGTTGACTCCCAGTCCGTCCACAGAGATCAGCATCTCAATGGGGAAATCCCGGCCAAAGGTCTGCTTCATGGCATCTGCCACTTCCAGCATCAGTCTGGCCCGGTTCATCACAGATCCACCGTATTCGTCGGTTCTGTGATTGGTGTGGGTAGACCAGAACTCCGCCATGGTGCCATTATGATAAGCGTTGTGGAAGGAGAACATTTCAAACCCAAACTGCCGGAGAATCTGGGCATTCTTCACCGTAGAGTCCACAAACTCCTGAATCTGTTTTTTCGTAATATGTCCAACATCACGGCCACGGCACTGCTCCTGTTCCTGCCGAAGCTGTTCAATGGGATCTGAGGACATGGGGCCGGGACCGCCTCCATGCTGCGGTGTCCCCTCCTTGCCTCCCACTGCGAAGGGAGAGCCTTCACGCCCCCCGTCCTCCCGGGAATAGCTTCCCATGGGCTGTGTAATGGCAATGGACTCATAATAGCGTATGGCATCAATGGTCTGGCACAGGTAGTTATGGGCGCTGGTCTTGGCGATATTCACCTGTGTATCATGGGGCGGAAAGGTCATATTCACTTCCCCGGGTCTTCCGGGAGGCCCCCCGGGGCCTTCTTCTGTACGCATGGCAAAATTCAGATACACTGCAGAGGCACCGTTCTTTGCACGATTCGCCAGATGGGAAATCAGCCGGTCGGTGGGATATTCCTCCGTTCCCTGAAGCATATGGGGAATGCCTGCGGTGGAAACCATACGATTTTTCAGCAGCACGTTGCCCACCTGAGGGGGCTGAGTAATAATTCATATCGTTTGGACATAAAGAGTCCTCCTCGCTGTCAGAATTCTCAGGATAAGGATACCGAAATCCAGCCCCAAATGCAAGAATCGTTTTCTTCCTTCCGGATACATCAAAATCCGCTTTTCAGCTTTCCGGGGGTGGTACCTTCATACTTTTTAAAGGCACGGGACATGGTTAAAACATTGCTGTACCCCACCGCCGATGCCGCATTTACCAGATTCTCGCCCCGTCCAATCAGGATTTTTGCTTCCTGGATTCGATAACGGTGGATATAATCCAGAATACTGGTTCCTGTCAGTCTCAGAAAGCTTCTGGACAGGTACGAGGGGTTTTTATGGAACTCGTCCGCAACCCGGTTCACATTCAGATCCGGATCGTTATAATGTCCCCGGATATAGTTTTTAACGTCACTGATCCACTGGGCACTGTCCGTTTTTCGGCTGGACAGCACCAGATCATTGAGATTGCCAAAGGTGTGCTCCATCTGGGCACGCACCTCCGGATAAGTATTGGCCTCCATCAGCCGCCGTTCCGGGTGGAGATGTGCCAGCTCCTCGGTCAGATCTTTTCCACTCATCTCCCGGCTGGCCAGAATCATTGCGTCCAGATACTGGGCGCATTTGTGCTTCAACAGGATCAGGGGATTGGCCAGTGTCAGGTATTCCAGTTCAAAGAGCCGGTCATAAAGCTCCGTTGCCTGACGATAACGGCCGGATTTGAACAGCGTCAGAATCTCCTGCTCTTTTTCAATATCCACCCGCTGTTTTGGATACTCCGGAATATTTTCAAGGACCGAAATATCCAGAATTGGACGGGCATCCAGATGAATGGCACGATACTCAAAAATCTGCCGCACCTGCTGTTTTTCCCGTCCCAGGCCGGGATACCCCTTCAGCACATCGCTGCATGCCGCAAAAAGCCGGATACCGTCGATCTGTGCTTCCAGCCCGGTCAGTTCCTGACTGACCTCCTGCTGCCGCTTAAAAGTTTCTTCCCGGTTTTTGCCGCAGATGATACACATGATCTCGCTTTGCGCCTTAAACAGGAATACGTCCTCCTGGCCTTCCATCTTACTTTGCATACGCTCGCAGATATTGACCACAAGCTGAGCCTCGGAGTAGGAAGTCTGCCCAAGGCCACGAACACAGGCATAGGCATCCACCGCCACAACCTGAAGCTCGATCAGACCAAACCAGTTTCCCTGAAACCGAATCCCGCTGGCCTCCAGTCGTTCAGAGTAATCCCCCGGGATCCCCGTCCCCTCCTGTAACAGTCCGATCAGAAGATGATCCCGCATGGCTCTGGGACTGGGTTCAAGGCCCGCATCGGCCCACTGGGTCGTCTCCTTCGTCAACATATTCTATGACCTCCTGTGACCAGTTTCTCTGGTTTTTATTTTAACGAAAAAGCAGGCTTCGTCAAGTTTTTTCCCGGAACCAGAAGAAATTGAACAAAAATGAAGCTATTGGGCGTACGAATTTGATGTTTTTCTGTTTGGTCACTTCGTGTTATCATTAAGCTATCATGAAACAAGGAGGAATCCCTATGAAAACCAAGCTGATGGCCCTGTTACTGGTCGCAGCGATGCTGTTTGCCCTCTGCGCCTGCGGCGGACAGAGCACTTCCCCTTCTGTGGACAGTTCCGCGCCTGAGACCGAGGCACCTGCCGAAACCGTCCCCGATATTCCCGTAGAGACATCCGTCGCTACTGAAGCTTCTGTCATTGAAGTGCCTGTTGAGCTGGAAGATCCTATGGCCAAATATGTCACCCCCGACAACATTGAAGAGCTGATTGCCGATCGTCCCGGGCTCAGTCTGCCTCTGACCGAGGAAACGGCAGAGCTGTCCTTCTGGACCGGTTCCCCTGCCATGGACGCCACCATCTCCGGCTGGAGCGATTCCACCGCAGTTCAGAAATTCGAAGAGATCACCGGCGTACATATCAATTACATTGAGGTCGCACCTCCGGCACAGTCCGAAACCATCAATCTGATGTTCACCTCCGGCGACTATCCGGACATTATCAATTACGCCCTCACCGGCATTTACACAGTCCCCTATATGATTGAAAACGAGATCATTGTGGATTTGCAGAACATGATGGCGGAATTCGCTCCCTCCTACTCCGCACTGATGGAGACTGACCCTGCACTGTATCTTGCCACCGTATCTGACGGCGGTGAAATCGGTGGTCTGTGCGGTTATGAGTATAACTCCTATTTCACCACCGGTGCGCTGGTACGCGGCGACTGGCTTGCCGAGGTTGGAATGAAGCCCGAGGAGCTTGTCACCATCGACGATTACTACAACTATCTCACTGCAATCATGTCTCAGGGCCTGTGCGAGCATCCCATGCCTCTCCGGTACGATGCCTACATCTCCGGCAGTCCCTTCCTGAATGCACTGGGCGGTGTCAGCGGTGCCGCTTCTGATGCAAGCGCCCAGAACTTCTTCTATCTGGACGACAACGAGACCATGGTATACGCCTTCACCACCGATGCATACAGGGAATATATCACGCTCATGGCAAAGTGGTATAAGGAGGGTATTATCACCCGTGACCTGCTGAATTCTGACATGCTGGATTCCTCCGCCATTGCGGGAGGCAGCTACGGCGTCATCTGGCAGGACTGTCAGTTCATGGACACTTGGATTGCCGCCGGTCAGGTAAATGATCCGGATTATTCTCTGGTGGGTGTCTCAGAGCCCAAGCTAACTGCGGATCAGGCTCTGGGCAACGGCATGGTCACAAATCTTACCACGAACCTGATCATCTCCACCTGCTGTGAGGATCCCGAGCTGGCACTCCAGTGGCTGGATTACCACTTCTCCGTGGAAGGTTCCCTGCTCTCCCAGTATGGTCTCGAGGGGGAGGGGCTTACCTATGATGCAAACGGAAATCCCTGCTACTCTGAGCTGATCTATGACAACCCCGACGGGCTAACCTTCGATAACGCCCTGAATGCTTATGCCGTAAACATTAACATGTACGCCCAGAACAAGGCTTCTCTCCGCAGTTCCTACGAGGAGATCAAGCAGGAAGCTCTGAATGCATGGAACGGCACCCGGGATGTCACCATGAGTTCTTTTACCAAGCTGTTTACCCTGAACACAGAAGAAACCGAAACCGTTCAGCGGTACTACACCGATATTGCCACCTATGCAGGCGAAACCATCGGCAAGATGCTGGTGGGTGAGCTTGACATTGATGCAGAATGGGACAACTTTGTTGAAACGGTCAACTCCATGAACATTGCCGAAGTCGTGGCCGCATACCAGTCCGCCGGTGAACGCTACTTCGCAAGAGTAAAATAATCTTTTCTCTCAGGGCCACAGCATTGCTGTGGCCCTTTTTGCGTGAATTTCCCATAAAACGAAAAGTACAATTGAAAAACATGTGATTTCTATGTTAAAATAGGGTCAGAAACTGATCTGGAGGTTCTGCCGTGAAAAGAACTGTACCTTTCTTTACTATGCGGGACGCACTGATGCGCGGTATCCCCATAACCATAATTTTTGCCGTCTGTACCGTCCTGCTGACCCTGCTGCATCCCCTTGCGGGCATCGCCTTCGCCCTCATCGGCGGAATTTTACTTGCTCTTTTTGCCTGCCGGCGGTATATGGATCTGATGAAAAGTAATCTGGATCTGGAACGTGCATGCAGAACCCGGCTTCTTGAAAAATACCTCGGCGGAGATATGCCGCCGGACGGAGATCTCACTGAGGCAATGCCGGACCTGTCCGGCGAATATTTTGCTGTTGCGAAGGTTCAGTGTATTGATTTTTCCGGCTATCTTCCCGACTGCACCGAGGAGCATATCCCTGCAGCTCATTTTCTGGCTGTGGACACCTGGATGCGGAAATATATCACGGAACGGCTCAGAGGGATCAGCTTTCCCTATTTTGTTCCCATCACTGACGGCATGGATGTGCTGATCAACGTGACGGGTCTTGACGAAGGGAACCTGGATGCCTCGTCCAGAAAAAAAGTCTCCCAGATATGCAGCGCCCTGGTTCTCAGCTCTGAGGATCTCCGTCGCCACGGCCTTGTGTGCGGTGCCGTGGTAAGTACCGTATACTGTGGCCGGGAAAATATCGTAAAGGCAAAAAAAGAAGCCGATGAGCTGACCGCCTATGCCGAATTGATGGGGGATAATATTCCCGTGAAAAACGGATACAATCATGCCGGGATTGCAACGGAGCTGAGTGACAAGCTTGCCCGGACAGAGCTGGAAAAGAGCTTTATGCAGAGCATTACCAACCGGGATTTCCAGCAACTGGAACAGACCATGGAAGGACTTATGGATCTGGAACTCCGCACCGCAGCCCGTTATCCCGACCTGTTTAAAAACCATCTGGTTTCCCATATGGAACAGCTGCTCTCCGCTTTTTCCATCTCTGTGGTGGACTACGAGGCCGAGGAAGCCCCTGTGGTCAATCAGTTCCGCATGCTGCTGGATATGAATTCCGCCCAGCAGCTCCGTCAGCAGTGTCTTACTCTGATTGAGTCCCTGAAAAACTATGTGGAAGCAGAAACCAGCCAGCGGTCTGATAAGGTTGAAAAGGCACTGCAGTTCATTGAGAAACACTATGACGACCCGGGCATCGGCGCAGATATGATTGGTGACGCACTGGGGCTGAGTGCATCCTATGTAAGCCGTCTGCTGCGACAGAACACCGGCATGGGTGTGGTGGATTACATTCACTCCGCCCGGCTGAAAAAAGCAAAAGAACTGCTCACCGGATCCGACATGAGCGTGGATGAAATCGCTGCAACCGTCGGCTTCTCC
>CAZFGL010000001.1:63946-66270 GCA_964518645.1 uncultured Oscillospiraceae bacterium
GCTCACCGGATCCGACATGAGCGTGGATGAAATCGCTGCAACCGTCGGCTTCTCCAGCCGCTGGACGTTGACCCGTTCCTTCAAGCGTTACGAGAACACCACCCCCGGCGCTTTCCGGGAGGGTGCTCACCGAACCCCTTAACCGATTTCGACTTTCTTACATTTTTCTGGAGGTATCCCATGCTCATTGAATCTATAATTGATGTCCGTTACCCGGACTGCGACCCCATGGGAATCGTACACCATGCGGTGTACCCCATCTGGTACGAGATCGCCCGTATGGACTATTTCGCAGGTGTCGGCTATTCCTACACCGATATGAACCGGGAGGGGATCAATCCCCCTATGGTGAATTTAAATCTGAATTACTACGCCCCTGTTCGCTACCCGGGAAAGGTCACCGTCCGAACGGTATGCACCCTCTGTGCAGGAAAAAAGCTGGAGCTTCGCTATAACGTTTATCAGGAGGGACGCCCCACACCGGTTGCTGCCGCAACCTCCTTCCATGTGTGGACCGGCCCGGACATGCGCTCTCTGGATATGTCCACCCGACCGGATATATACGAAAAGCTCCACAGCGCCGTGACTGCTCCCGCAGTTTTGATTCTGGCCGGCGGCCGCTCCACACGTATGGGTCATGACAAGGCTGCTGTTTCCATTGACGGCCAGACCATGCTGAACCGAGCCATCGCCTTCTGGCGCAGCACCCTGCCCAATGCAAAAATATATGTCTCCGCAGGCCACAAGGATCACACTCTGCCCCTCCCCGATGATGTGACAGCGATCTATGACCAGGTGGCTGATTGTGGTCCTCTGGGTGGACTTCAGGCCGCATTCCGGCAGACCGGAGAAAAGCTTTTCTGTGTCAGCGCCGTGGACATGCCCCTTCTGACCGGAGATGCTTACACCCGGCTGAACAGCAAGCGGTTCGGCTGCGAGGATGTTTGCGTATTCACGCAGGGAGACAGGCCGGAACCTCTGTTCGGTTTCTACCGGAACACCTGTCTTGATACCATCGACGAAATGCTCGCTTCCGGGAACCACCGGATGACTGATCTGCTCTCCCGGAGCCATACCACACTGGTTCCTCTGCCGGAAGCCCAGTGGCTTTCCAACGTGAACACCCCCGAGGATGTTTTAACGGCAGAGGCGAATATACACTAATCCCCTTGCCGGATACACAATGCAAATAACCCCGCTGCGGAATCATGGTTCCACAGCGGGGTTATTCATATATTTCAGATCTTTTCGGCCTTGTGTGCCTTAATACGCTCTGTCAGCAGGGGGACGATTTTATTGAGATCCCCTACAATGCCGTAGTCAGCCACATCAAAGATGCTTGCAGTTTCATCCTTGTTAATGGCAATGATCAAATCGGAGTCCTCCATACCGGCCAGATGCTGAATCGCACCGGAAATACCAATGGCAAAGTAAACACTGGGACGAACGGTCTTACCGGTCTGGCCCACCTGAAGTTCCTTGGACTTCCAGCCTGCGTCAACCACAGCACGGGAACAGCTGACCGTACCGCCGAGGGCATCCGCCAGATCTTCCAGCAGTTTAAAGTTCTCAGGGCTGCCCACTCCACGGCCGCCGGACACCAGAATCTTGGCATCCATAATATCCACTGCATCCGTAACGGACTTCACGACCTCGAGAATCTCCACGTAGCAGTCGTTGGGGACAAACCCGGGGTTGAACTCGATCACCTGTGCCTGCCGTCCCTCCTCCCGGGGCAGCTTCTGCATAACACCGGGGCGAACGGTAGCCATCTGCGGGCGGTTCTCCGGGCAGGCGATGGTTGCGATGGTATTTCCGCCAAATGCAGGGCGGGTCATAAGGAGCTGATTATGCTTCTGCTCCTTACCGGGCAGGGGATTCAGGGGAAAATCACCAATTTCCAGCTTGGTGCAATCCGCAGTGAGGCCGGTATGCACCCGTGCGGAGACCCGGGGTGCCAGATCCCGGCCGATGGCGGTAGCGCCTACCAGAAAGATCTCAGGCTTATAGGTCTCGATCACCGAAGTCAGTGCATGGGCATAAGGCTCGGTACGGTAGATTTCCAGTTCCGGGTCATCCACGATGATGACCTTGTCTGCACCATACTCCCCCAGCTGCTGTGCCAGCGGGGCAACCTGATAGCCAACCAGAACAGCGCAGAGTTCACTGCCCAGATCCTGCGCAAGCTGCTTGCCTTTGCCCAGAAGTTCCAGCGCAATGCCGTCCAGCTTTCCATCTACCTGCTGGGCAAAAATGTACACACCCTGGTATGCATCCAGGGAAATCTGATCTGTATTCATAGTAACCTCCATTCTGTTTCGCCT
>CAZFGL010000002.1:0-49721 GCA_964518645.1 uncultured Oscillospiraceae bacterium
AGAACATATTGCCGGTGGCTTGCAGGATTTTTTCCAGCATGGTCACAACAAACTGTCCGAAAGAAAAAACACAGCAAATGGAGAGATACTGTTCCCCCATGCAGATAATTTCCGGATCGGACTCAAACAGCCGAAAGAACGGCGTGGTGAAAAATGCGCCAAAGACAGCGAACACCAGCCATGTCATGATACTCAGCATCACGCCATGCGTTGCAGCTGATTCTGCTTCCTCCCTGCGACCTGCTCCAAGCCGTCGTGACATTAAGGATGTCACACCGGCTGCTGTACCCACTGCAAAAGCGATCAGCAGATTTTGAATAGGATAGGCAAGCGACAGTGCGGATACCGCTTTCTCGCTGACCTGTGCCACAAAGTAACTGTCCACAATGTTATAAAGTGCCTGAATCAGCATAGAAAACATGGCAGGCAGTGACATGGACAGAATCAGAGGGAACATCTTCGCTGTTCCCATACGGTTTTCTTTTTGTGTTTCTATTGGCATTTTATTGATTCTCACTTTCTATTTTCAAAAGCTTTTGAAGAAGCTTTTGTAACTCTTTTCTTTCCTGTTCTGATAAATGTTCAACCCAGGTATGGTCGATTTGCGCAACAACTGTTTCAAGCTCCGATTGCATACGTTTCGCTTTTGGGGTTAATGAAATCAGCTTGCTTCTTGCATCTTTGGGATTCACGATTTTTAAAACAAATTCTTTCTTTTCCAGACTTTCCAGCAACCCCAAAACCGTAGGGTGCGTAATTGCACACTCCTTTTCTATATCTACGATTCTTGCACTTTGGTTTTGCTGCATAAACAAAAATTTTAAAACTCTGCATTGGGATGCTGTCAAATCGTAGTCTGCCAAAATCGGATTTGCCATTTTGTCAAATTCAATCGATGCCGTTTTTATTAAAACCGCTATCCTGTCACCGTTCATAATTTCCTCCCGTTTTTTCGTAGCTTCCTACCAATTATGCATCAATAATCACTGTTTGTCAACAGAGACCTCTCCGCACGCAGAAAGGAGCAATTGCAAAAGGTCAGAGAAAAAACGAGATAACAGGTATCGAATTTTGCAACCGGACGAAAGCCGAAAAAGGTGGCAGGTAAGAATTCAGCTATAACGCAAAAAACCTGCTGCACTCGAAAGCACAGCAGGTTTTTTTATTACAATAATCCGCTCTCCGCCATGGAGACATAATCCCCATCGGCCACAACAATGTGATCGGCAAGAGCCACTCCCACCAGATCCAGCGCATGGGAGATGGAATTGGTAGTTTGAATGTCCTCCTGTGAGGGCACAGCGATCCCGCTGGTGTGGTTGTGGGCGATCACTACACTTGTCGCCTTCAGCTTCAGCGCCTCCTCCACGATCCGCCGAACGCTGAGGTGAGCATAGTTGATGGTGCCGGTGAAAATGTTGACACAGCCCAGACTTTTGCATTTGGCATCCAGCGCCAGAAGATAGATCATCTCATCCGTGGCCCCGTAGAAATAGGGCAGGAGAAAATCTCCGCATTTCCGGGTGCTGTCCAGGGGTGCGGTTGCATCGTTCCGGGACAGCTGCTGCCGCCGTGCCACCTCGGGGATCAACTTCAGCAGAATCGCCGCATTTTCCGTCAGTCCACCCTGCTTCATCAGTTCCTCCACAGAGGCATCCATCACCCGGGAGAGGGATCCGAACTGACTCAGCAACCGGTGGGCGATGGGGTTGGTGTCCTGCCGGGGGATGGCATAAAACAATGCCAGCTCCAGCACGTTGATCTCATTCATGGAATCCAGCCCGTGCATAAGAAACTGCTGCTTCAACCGCTGCCGATGGCCGCTGTGAATGGGCTTTTTGCCGTCAGTGGGCATTATTTTGCAGCACCGTATTCTGCAAGGTATGCTTCCATCCGGGCCTTCATGGCATCATCAATGTACACCTTGCCGTCAACGGGACGATTGTGGAGGAAATCAATGATCTGACGAACCGTTACAATGGGATACACTGCAATTCCGTAATCCTCCCGAAGTTCGTCCAGCGCAGACTTCTCCCCTGCGCCCCGCTCCATGCGGTCAACGGAGACAAACAGTGCATTGATCTTAACGTCAGCAATGGTTTTAAACAGGGCAATGGTCTCCCGGACAGCGGTGCCGGCAGTAACCACGTCCTCAACAATGGCGATACGGTCTCCGTCAGAGATCTTCGCACCCACCAGATTGCCGCCCTCACCGTGATCCTTGGCTTCCTTCCGGTTGAAGGCATAGGGGTAATCCAGATTGTGATTCCGGTACAGGCTGGCCGCCGCAGTAACCACCAGAGGGATGCCCTTGTAAGCAGGGCCAAACAGCACGTCTGCACCACCGGCCTCATCCAGATGCTCCTGAATGCAGGCAGCATAGTAGGTTCCCAGAGCGTCTGCCTGTGCGCCGGTTTTGTAGTTGCCCGTATTGATAAAATAGGGGGTTTTACGGCCGGATTTGGTGGTAAAGTCCCCGAAGGTCAGCACGCCGGAGCGCACCATGAAAAGGATAAATTCTTCCTGATAAGTCATAACGGCCTCCTGAATATGAATTTTTCGATATTATAGCACAAAAAACAGCCCGGTAAAAGCGTAATATGGAAAAAGACCATGCATTTTTCCTGCATGGTCTTTTTGTTTATGTTGTCATCTGGTTTTCTTCGTTTTTCAGCAGCAGCTGACGTTTCTTCCAGCGCCCGGAGTAGTAGTATGCCCCCGCCATTATGGTCGTCACAAATCCAGCCAGTGCGTTGCCCAGCCAGTAGCCATCCAGATCCATGAACTTGCCCAGAAGCATGCACAGACCGATACGGGCCACAACACCGTCCATTACGGAGATCACCAGTCCCAGCATGGCGGCACCTACACCGTCCAGCACACAGTAGGGAGCCGTCATGGAGCACATGGACAGCAGCCAGACCACCGCAATCCGCATATACCGGGGTGCCATGGCGATCACAGGCTCTTCGCCGGAGAACAGGGCAAAGATCTGCTCAGAGAACACCAGATATGCACCGCCCAGTACCACGAAAAAGACCATACACATGGTCGTAACTGCCCGGTAGCAGGACTTCACTCGGTCATGCTTGCCCGCACCAAAGCACTGCCCCACCATGGTTGCGCCGGAGACAGACATGGCACCAACCACGATGTTCACAATGGAGTTGAGCTTATTGCCAATGGCATCCACTGCAGATTCCACCACGCCGTACTGATTCACCATGGCGTTGACATACATCATGGAGCAGGTAATCAGCAGGCACTGGGCGATATAGGGAATACCCAGCTTGGAAATGGGGATCAGGTGTTTTTTCGAGGGCTTAAAGCTTTTCAGTTTGAAGTCAAATCCAAAGCGCTGCCGGTTTTTGTACAGATAAACCACGGAGATCAGGAAGGAGACACCCTGGGCAATTACCGTTGCCAGAGCTGCACCGGCAGCGTTCATGCCGAAGCCCTTCACCAAGACCACGTCCAGCACCAGATTCACCACGGAAGCAATGGCAATAAACAACATGGGCAGCTTACTTTCTCCCATGCCCCGCAGGATGCCACACACCGCATTATAGCCATAGATAAACACCATACCGCAGCAGCAGATGACGGTATAACGCTTTGCCTCATCCAGTGCTTCCATCGGTGTGTTCATCAGCGCCAGAACCGGGTCACAGCACAGAATCCCCAATGCGCCGAAAACCACAGCCAGGATTATTTCCATGGAAAACAGGGTGCCGATGGTCGGCTGCAGGTTTTTATCCTGCGCACCCACCTGCTGAGAGATCAGCACCTGGGCGCCGTAGCTGAACCCCATGCCTACAGACAGGAACAGGTTCAGAATCTGTCCACCAATGCCCACTGCGGAAAGGCCGTGGGAACCAACGACCTGCCCAACCACCACCATGTCCACCATGGAATAGACCGCCTGAAGGGCATTCGCCAGTGCCACAGGAATGGCAAACGCAACCAGTCGCCGGAGCACAGGGCCTGTTGTCAGATCCTTTGCAATTGCATCAGACATAATAACCTCCTAATAATTCGTTTGCAAAACATTTGAATTATACAGGAGATTTCCTTATAAAGCAAGGCTTTTTCACAGAACTCCCCTGCAAAAAACACGAACCCGCCGAAACGGATTCGTGTTTTTCAAAAAGTCTTACTTGGCAAGATAGCGATCCAGCGCATTCTGCTGCTGCTGGATGCAGGTGTCGATTCCCATGGACTTGATGTTTGCCACATACTCGTCCCAGATGGAGATATCCTCCTCACCCATGATGATCTGGAGGGTGATCTGAGAGACATAGGTGGAAATATCGTCATACACTGCGCTGAAGGTGGTGGATTCATCGGTGTTCATGCTGGCACCGGTGGGGATGGAGTAGGCATCGTCTGCCATAGACCAGATCTCGCCAGCCTCCCACTGTGCATCGGTGAACTCCGCATACATCCGGTAGGGATCCTCCACACCGATCAGGCTGAAGGTGGTGTACTTGGTCAGAGCCAGCATGGTGGGCATATCCGGGTTGTGCAGGATCAGGTCGCCCAGCTTGGGCTCCCCGTTTTCGTCAAAGTCAAAGGTCTCACCCTCCACGCCGTAGTTGGAGAGGATCTGGCCTTCCTCGGAGTATACGAAGTCCGCCCAGCGGGCAGCGATCTCCGGATGCTCACAGGCCGTGGAAATACAGTAGCCACCGGCGGCAGAGGGGCCGCGGTCAGTCCCGAAATGGGTAATATCGCCCTTGACCTCCACAGGGTCATAAGCGCCCACCAGATTCAGGGTGCTGTTTTCGCCTACAACAGAATTGTAGCGCTCGGAAATATCGGTGATATTGGCACCAAACACGCCCATCTGATCTCCGGTCACGAGATCATCGGGAGGCATGGTGTTGCTCTCGGTATGGGAGATAAAATCCTTGTAAATCAGGCCCTCGGAATACCACTTTGCCATGGTTTCCAGGTACTTCTTATACCCCTCTTCCATGGGGCCGTATTTTACTTCGCCCTCAACCTGATACAGGGGCTTTGCATTGTTCACCAGAGAACCGTTGATGCCAAAGCCGGAGGCAAAGAAATTGCCCTGATAGCTGCCGCAGTTGCTGAGCATCATGGGTGCGGAGGCACCCATGTCGTTTTTGAATGCGGTAAGTACATCATAGTATTCATCATAGGTCTGGGGACGCTCCATACCCAATTCATCCAGCCAGTCCTGCCGGATCAGCAGACCATAGTCTGGGAAACCGGGGTCATGCTTCAAAATCATAAACTGATAGCGGTTGCCCATATCGGAAACGGAATCCACAAGGAACTCGTCCTCGCTGTACAGAGCAGCCTTATAATTGGGCATCCAGGTGTCAATGAGATCATCAATGGCGATAATGACCTCGTCCTCCCATGCGGTATCCAGGCCGCCCACATAGTTGGTGTCCACATCGTGGATCAGATCCCGGTAATCACCGGTGGCAACCATCAGATTGAACTGCTCTGCCGCCATCTCCGCATTGACCAGAGTAAACTCGGTCTTGATGCCGGTGATTCTCTCCATTTCCTGGAAGAACATGGTGTCGGAGTAGCTTTCAAAGAATGCAGAGAAGAAGGGGAACCAGCCGTCCCAGATGGTCAGGACAGTCTCTTCCTCGGCAATGGGCCATACGCCTGCATTTTCATCGAAGGTGTCCTCATAGGGCGGTTCTTCCTCAGCGACGGATTCCTCCGCTGTGGAGACCTCAACTGCTTCTACAGTCTCCTGCTCCACCGCAGGCGCTTCAGATGCCTGGGTTTCCGTTCCGGACGCAGACTGGGCAGACTGAGCCGTGCCACCGCAGGCACACAGGCTCAGAAGCATCACCGCCACAAGGAGCAATGCCATAAGCTTTGTTTTCATATTTATCCCTCTTTTCAAGTCGTTTCAGGGTTTCCGGTTTCACAGAATCCCTGATTGTATCATACCCTTTCTTTTATCTTCGGCCAAGTATCTAATATAGTAAAATGATCATTTTGTGTGGTCTTGTTACAACTTTTTCGTAAAAAGAAGCAGCACACTGCCGTGTACTGCTTCCTCTTTTTCCGGCTTTCACCGGAACACATGTTCAGAATTTACTTTGCGCCGTGGAACTCGTCATACAGTTCCTGCACACCCGTAAGCCGGTCGGCATACTGATCTACACCCAGCTGACCCAGTTCCATAAACCGCTGAAGGCCACAGCCCTCCAGCTGATCCAGGAACTCCTGCCAGTCTGTATCCAGATCCTTGTCACCCACAATGAACTTCACCACATATTCCTGATAAACGGTGCTGATGTCCACCTGTGCGGTGTAATACTCCGTGGCCTGATCCGTGGTCATGGTAGAAAGAGCCGCTGCGTCTCTGGTGGTCGTCCAAAGCTCTGCCGCCTCCAGCTGGGCTTCGGAGTAGGATGCCAGATACCGTTCGTTATTGTACAGGAAGGGGCCGTCCTTAAAGAAGTAATAGGTCATCATAATATTGGCGCCCAGATTGTACTCATCCTGGGTGATCAGTTCGGTAAACACATGCTTACCGCCATCATCCAGCGTATAGGTCTCCCCTTCGATGCCCCAGTTACAGAAATCGTAGCCATCTTCCGTATAGAATTCGTTGAACACTGCACAGAGGGTACCAATGTCCTCACAGGCAGTGGTCACGGAGAATGCACCCATACCGTCTACGCCGCTGTTGTTGGGTGCCTTGCCGAACTTCTGCTCGTCCCCATGATTCAGCACAGGCCAGGTGATGGGAGAAATGACCGCCTCGGGGACTGTCCCGGTGAGCACATCCTGCTGTGCCTCCATATAGGACACATAGGTAAAGTATACACCCACATCCCCTGCGGTAATCAGGCTGTTATCCGGGTAATCCGTACCGCCCTGGCTGAGGAAGTCAGGGTAGATCAGCCCCTCCTGATACCACTGGTGCATCATGGTAAGGTAATCCTTGAAGCCGTCCTCCTTTACGGAGAACTTGAAGGTTCCGTCCTCTACCCAGGTGGGGAAGCCCGCACCGCCGGCATACTCCGCCACGCCGTAACCACCGGACAGATCTCCGGGAACGCCGCCATAGGCAGTGATCCACAGGGTGGCGTCAAATTCTTCTTTGAATTTTACCAGCACGTCATGGAGCTCATCATAGGTCTCCGGTGCTTCCAGCCCCAGCTTGTCCAGATAATCCTGACGGATCACCGGGCCGTAGTCTGCCCGGGCTGCCGGGTCGTTGATGCCATAAAAGGCGGTCAGATTATACTCTGTGGAATATGCCGCCGCCACATTGTTCACATCCTGGAACAGGGTGTTCATATAATCAGGCATATACTCGGCATATTCTGCAATGTTGGTAAGTACCTCTTCCTCCACAGCGCCGTCCACGCCGCCGGAATAGCTGAGGCTGCCTACGATAATGTCGGTGTAATCACCGGAGGCGATCATCAGGTTCTGCTTATCCGTGGAATCCAGGAACGAATACAGATCCACCGTAATGTCTGCACCGGTACGCTCCTCCAGCCATTTGGCCCAGCCCAGTTCGCTGCCGTCATCGGAAATCAGTGCAGAACCGGTCAGGGACGGGGTCGTGGACATGCTGACGGATATGGGGAACGCCTCTTCCAGCGGAAAATCCACCAGATGGACGATCTCCGGGGGAGCGGTCTCCTCTTCCGCAAGGGACACCTCAGATCCCTCCTCCACTGTCTCAGGGGCAGTGGTCTCCGGAAGGGTGCTTTCCGGCACACTGGCGCTTACGGTGCCGGATGCCTGCACCGATTCATTCCCGCCGCAGGCGGAAAACAGGGTCACCAGCATGGTCAGTACCAGCAATACGGCCAGGTGTTTCTTTTTCATACAACTTCCTCCTTTAATTTGTGGTCTGCTAAGGAAGCTGCAAGTTTGATACCAGAACGCTGGCATTCCGGAAATTCCGAAATGCCAGCGTGTTGGTTTTATCGAATCTGTGCCGCTGCGGACAGTGCCCCCCGGGTACAGGTGTGGATATTCCCCACCCGGTTGCAATCGCCAATGGCAAAGAACTGATCCGCACAATCCCGGAAGGAGATCGCCTGCTCCTGCAAGGCCTTCATACCGCCGCAGGCCACTACGCTGTCTCCGGTGACTGTTTTTTCTACACCTTCGTCCAGATAGGTCACACTGTTGGGGGTAATCCCCATGGTTTTCACCTTTGTCAGCGCCTTCAGCTGCTTCTGCTCCCGGAGGGCATGCTCCAGCCCGCTGTAATAATGGGAGAACTGGGCATCCGTTGCCAGCCGGTCCCGGCGGGTCAGAATGGTCACCTGATGGCCGTTCTGGGCCAGATACAGGGCCGTCTCCGTGGCGGATTCGGAACCGCCCACCACGATCACATGGCTGCCCAGCTCATTTTCCCGACCGAACACATCCACATGGTTCCAGATGCCCTCAGCATCGGCACCCTTTACATCGGGCTTCTTCGGCACTGCCCCCACCGCTGCGATCACAGCGTCGTAGCCCAGAGAGCGGATCCCCTCCGGGGTGGCCTCTGTCCCCAGATGTACTACGACCCCCTGCTTCTCCAGCTGCCGTTCCAGATACTCTTTGTGACGGCGGATGGGCCATTTGAAGGAGGCATAGTCCCCGTGCAGCATCTGACCGCCCAGACGGTTTGCCTTTTCATAAAGATCCACCTGATGTCCCCGCTTGCGACACTCCATCGCCGCCCACATGCCCGCAGGGCCACCGCCGATCACCGCCACCTTCCGGCTTTCTCCCGGGGCAGGCAGCATCCGCTCGATCTTGTGTTCCAGACCCATGGCAGGGTTTACATAACAAATAACATTATCCCGACAGTGGCAGCGGTTGCACAGCAGACAGGGCACCACATCCTCACCTCTGCCCTCCCGCAGCTTATCTCCGTACTCGGGATCACAGATAAAGGCTCTTGCCACGGCGATCATATCCGCCTTACCCTGGGCGATGCACGCCTCCATCAATTCGGGATCCTGAAAACCTCCGTTTGGGGCGGTCACAATGTTAACACCCGCAGCCTTGATTGCAGCAGAATACCGAATAGTCAGAGGCTCCTGAGCCCCAGTATAATTCAGTCCTGTGGGGTGTGCCAGATCCATATCCGGAGCACGGAGCTGCAAAATATCCACAAGGCCTTCCCAGCCTTTGCAGTAGCCCACAAAATCCTCCAGCGTATAGCCCCCCAGTTCTTCTCCGGAGACCTGTGCCTCAATGAGGAAGTCCTGTCCGCACAGTTCCTTGACCCGGCGGAATACACTTCTGGTCAGTTCCAGCTTGTCCCCGTATTTGTCTGTCCGCCGGTTGTGTACCGGAGAGAGAGACTTTGCCAGCAGGGAGTTTCCGTAGGACATATAGAAGCACACCATGTCAAAGCCCATCTGACAGAAGGCATAGGCCTTCTGCGCCAGCAGCTCCACCAGATGATCCAGTTCCTCGGTGCTTGCCACATGGGTCTTGACCGGAGGCCCCATCATGGGTCTGCCTGCGGGCATTTCCGAAAGAGTCAGATTCCGGGGCTCGATCCCCATCATGGATGCGGATGCCAGAGAGCCATAAAAATGGATCTCATCGGTCATATGGGAATAGTACAGCTTACACCCCCGGGTCTCCGCCTCCAGATTGCCCATACCCGGGCCGCCGAAGCTGCCCACGCCCCACACATCCGGCCCCCCGGGGCCACCGGGCCCCGGGCCCATTCCTCCGGAAGTATCCCCGAAGAAGGGGTCGCTTTTCCAGTCTGCGCCCTGACAGGTGACCACCGCAGCTCCGGAACGTGCCAGCTGTGCCATGTGAGAGATCATTGCCTCACCTGGGTAATTTTCGTCCCCCTGAAAGGCCCCCGATACACTCCGTGTCACCAGCAGGCGATTTTTTAAAAGTCTTCCACCCACCAGAATGGGGGAAAGCAGATTTGCGTAACGCATTGGTTTACTCCTTTCTAAAAGCCGGGCGGGAACCGACAGCTGCGGCCCCCGCCCAGTACAGGATTTGGTTAACGGGAATTGTAGCGATCCAGTGCAGTCTGCTTGATCTCGATGCACTCTTCGATGCCCATGGTCTTCAGAGTTTCCACAAAGGCGTCGTATTCGTCCATGGAGGTCACGCCGATGACAAAATTGGGCAGCTGCTCGGAAATATAGGTGTCAATGTCGTTGTACTTGCTGTAGAACTGCTCGCTCTCAGCGATGGTCATTTCCGCAAAGGAGGGGTAGATATTGGCGTTGTCATTGTGATCCGCCCATACGGAACGGGACTTCAGCTGCTGCTCGTTATAGGTGTTGTCCATACGGGTGTTGTCGTTGACAAAACCGGCGCAGTTGAACAGGGCGTACAGGGCAATGGCCTGATTGAAGCTGATGTCCGGGTTGTTGGCAACCAGATCGGTAAACTGGGGCTTGCCGTCCACCATCTCATAGCTGAGGCCCTCGATGCCGTAGTTGGCCATCAGGGTACCCTGCTCGGAATACCAGAAATCACACCACTTTGCAGCCAGTTCCGGATTCTCGCAGTTGCCGGAGATGGCCCACTCAGCGCCTCTGCCTACCTTGCTGGTAATTTCGCTGAAGTGAAGCTGCTGTCCCTCTTCCAGAACAGGCAGACCAATGGGTTCTGCGTTCACGGCAAAGTAGCCGTAGGCATTGGATGAGTTCCGCCACAGGCCGGTCTGTGCGTTCTGCACGTCATCGGTGGTGTCGGGCTTATCCACACCGTCTGCCTGGGTTGCGAAGTCCTGATAAATCAGTCCCTCGGAATACCACTTGCTGATCATAGTCAGATAATCCTTCATGCCGTCCTCCAGGAAGCCAAACTTCACCTGGCCGTCCTCCTGATAGAAATCAGCAATCACGCCGTATGCTGCGGTCAGATCCGCAGTGGAAGCGGTATTGTCCACCCACAGGGGCGCCTTTGCCCCCAGTTCATCCCGGAAGGCCACCAGAGTATCATACCAGTCGTCCATGGTAACAGGCATCTCTCTGCCCACTGCATCCAGCATATCCACGTTGATCCAGTGACCGCCGCGGATATATACATTCTCGTCATTGATGGTCATAAAGGAAGGGATATTGCCCTCGTTGGTCACAACGCTCTTGGCCACCTCTTCATCCTCATGAATGATTCCCCAGTAGTTGGGGCATACGGTGTCGATCAGTTCGGTCAGGTCGATAATTGTCTCTTCCTCAATGGCCTGATCGTAAGTACCGGTGTAGAAGTTGCCAAAGTCACAGATGATGTCCGTGCAGTCGCCGCCGGCCAGCATCAGGGAGAACTGCTCAGAACCGTTGATAATGGAAACGCCGGTAATGTCCAGTTCAATGCCGGTAAGCTCCGTCATCTCCACAAACAGAGGCTTTTCCTCAATGGCAATGAAATTGGTCAACCAGGGGGGATAGGTGTACCACACAGAAAGGGTGGCATCGTGGTCAGCAAAGGGCAGTTCCATGGGTGCAGGGCCTACAGGCTCCTCCGGTACGGAGGCTACCTGGGTCTCGGTCTCCTGCTCGGAGGCCGGTGCCACAGATTCTTCCTCCACTGCGGGTGCACTCTCGGTCTGGCTGACAGCAGTCTCAGATTCCTGAGTACCGCCGCAGGCTGCCATACCAAGGATCAGGCACAGGGTCAGCAACAGGCAAACAAGTCTCTTCATTACAATAATTCCTCCATTCCTTTTTTATAACCGGACGCCGCCCTTGACGATGGATCGCAGTGCGGAGTACCGTTTTGTGATGTCGTTATGGCCGGGGGCATAGGAATTTTCATCATCCAGCGTTTTATAGGGCTCCGGCCAGGGAACCGTATTCTGAACCACCTGGGTCATGGATGCATTGTTATGCAGGGGGCCAACATCCGTGCAGGGCGGGCCGCCCAAAGCCCCTCTGGGCTTCACCGGGCGGAATCCACCGGGCATTCCCCCGGGGGCGCCCTCCGGCTCCTGCTTTTTCTCCTCCTGAGGGGGTGGTCCGAAACCGGGACGGGGATGCAGTTCCTCGTCATACATATTCTGTCCCCAGTTGCTGGTGCCGTATTCGGAACCAATATCCGGACACACATGCTCGTGGAAATAGTACCACTTGCCGTCAGTATCATCGAAGGCAAAGTCCGAACCGTAGCGTTCCCACAGGAACCCGCCGTTGCGCACCTTATTGGGGCTCATTCTGGCCATCATGGTTCCCGGTGTCAGATAGCAGCTTCGGCCGGTTTTTCCGTCCTCCGCCACCTCGATCACGCCGGAAGCCAGACAGTGGAGGGCTGTACAGCCCACACTGCGGGCATCGAAATAGGAGGCACCCCGGTAGTTGAGAATGTGATTGCAGTAGCGCTCATAGTACCCGTCCTCGGGATTGATCACCGAGCCGAACCAGACCTCATCCCAGCCCACCATTCTTCCGAAAAAGTGCGCCCATGTGACGTCCTCCCCCCGGTACCAGATGGCATCCCACTCTTCCTTGGAGTATCCCATACCGTGGGTATATGCATGCCACGCCTTCACCTGTTCAATTTCCTGCGCGCCGATAGCATTGTGCAGACGCTGTTCAAAGGTTAAATCCTGATAAATCATATGGCATCCCACTTACTTGTAAAGACCGATCTTGTAGCAGGCGGGCTTGCCCTCTGCATTGTAGGCTTTGGTGGGATCAAAGGAATAGTAGGGACGGGGCAGCCGCTCCCACACATCCACCCAGCCATACAGAGAGTCATAGGCCACATCCCGGATGGTGGGATCTCCGCAGGCCTGCTCCACAATATCCGCCCCCCAGGGCGCTTCCGGATCTAGCTCTCCGTAGCTTCTTCCGGCGGGAATGATATGGTCATAGGTAATCAGCAGGTGCCAGATCTTCCAGTCCTCTCCCTCCTTTTTCAGATCCGCAAAGATCTTTGCAAAGGTGAAATTGCTGTCAGAACCGCCCTCGCCATCGCCCACGCAGTACAGTCCGCAGTCATAGCCGATATACTTTGCGGTCTGGCCGTCTCCGGCCACCTCAATATAAGGGGTGTTCATGGTATGCACAAAGGAGGCACCGTGGCCAAGATTCTTCTCACAGGGTTCTGTTCCCTGCTTTTCCTGATAGTGCTTCAGATTTTCCATGCGGGTCTGGTACTGGTCATAGACATAATGCTTTATGATATTCTCCAGCCCCACATAATAGCCGTTGTTGTACCCAAGGGACGCAGATGCCAGATTCTCCTCCCGGGAGACCCAAAGTTCCGTAATGCAACGGCGGCGGTCATCATTGGCGGTATAATAGGCGTAACGGCACATCAGATCCTTGATCTCTTCCTTGTCCCAAAGCCGCCAGACCTGTTCCTCAGGGGTCAGGTGCAAATTCATCTCAGACATATTTCCCGCCTCCTTTATGCGCCGTAGCTGAAGGTCTCAGCAAATGTTCTGTAAGGCTCAGGCACCCGGGGAGAGGGGGTAAAGGGACGATCTGCCCCATAGGTCTCCCGGAGGGTACAGGCTCGGGTGGGTCTGGGGAATTCCAGGGTTCCCATCTTCGCAAATGCAGGATCCTCCGGCAGTGGCTGGGGGGTATCCGTCAGATTGATTCCCTGACGGCAGTCCACCTCATGGAGGTCCAGCATGTGCCAGATCTTCCACTGGCCATCCTCCAGAATGAAATCCACAGCCCAATAGCTGAAATCCCAGTAGGACACAGGCCCCGCCGTGGTGACCCGCTCCACCAGGCCACGAACCACCCAGAGTCCCTTGGCGGTCTGAAGGTCATCAGCCACCTCCACCACCGCAGTATCAATGGGACGGTAGGACACCTGCCCCACACCGAAGCATTCCTCCGGGGTTTTGTCCCCCAGCTTCTCCGGGAACCGGGCCTGAATGAGCCGGCTTGCCAGCGCTGTCTCGGCAGCAATGGCACCATAGTACCCGTCAATGGCTTCTCTGCCCAGATAATATCCATCGTTGACCCCCAGACTTACATCCGGCCGGCTGCTCCAGAACCGGGGCAGCTGTCCCTCCTGCTTAATGCAGTAGCTCTGGGAATACTTGCCCATAATATTCTGCACCTCCCGGCGAATCTCCCACCGGGTCAGCAGCTGTTCTGCCGTAAACGCTTTTTTCACCATAGCGCTGCTCCTTCCTTACTTCTCCGGAGGTGCCCCAAAGGGGCCGCTTTTCACAGTGGGCTCCATCATAACCGGGGTACGATGGGCATTTTCCGTATCAATTCTCCATGTGCCGCCCAGCCATGTGTTGCTGTAGCACTTCACCTGGAAGGTAAACAGCTCGCTGCTAGTGGTGCCGGACCAGAGGTTCCAGCACAGATAGCCGTTCTCGATTCTGAGATCCTGCATGGGCTGGTTGTCATTTTCCGTGGCGTGCATACCCGTAAGGACACCGTCCTTCTCTTCGATCACGATATGATGCTTGGGCACCCCGTCGATTCCCAGAATGGTAAGATAGTATTCTCCGGGGATGGTAGGCTCCTTATGAACCATGGGCATCTTCCGGAACCGGGCATAGATGGTCTCATCCACAAATACGGCGTATTTACCTCCGTCTCCGCCGGACAGCTGGGGATCGGTCACGACAAACATGCCGCCGATGTCCTTGCCCTCTCCGTTTACCATCAGGCCGTTTTCCCGGGTTTTCAGTCCTCCGTCTGCTTCCACCGCACCAAAGGCAAGGCACAGGGGCTTATATTCCTTTACCGCTTCCCCGGTCAGAATTACAGCATCACAGTTTACGATTACCTTCCGGCCGTCTCCGGTCTGATGGCCCATCACCCCGGCCACCCGCCCCTCGGGATAGAGAATAATCTTATCCAGTTTTACCCCTTCCACAACTTCTGCGCCCTGAGGCACATCCGTAAGCTTTCCGCCATGGAGCATGATTGTCTCTGCACCGGTGTTCATGGATGCCTGAGTCGCAGCGGTGGCCACAGAACCTGCACCCACCACAAGGGACTGGGTTTTCATAATAATACGATTCATAAGAATTACCTCCTGTCTCTGATATATTTATTTTACCGAAGCCTGGAACCAGGAAAAAGAACCAGAATTCTTACGTCACATGCCAAAATCAAAACTGGAAATGAGTTTTCAGTTGTATTTTTGATAGCCCCACCCCCGTCAAACCTGTGTTATACTATATTTTGTATATTCCCAGGAAAGGACCTGCACCGCCATGAATGAGACACAATTTGATGTTCCGGAAACCCTGGAGCAGGAGGTACTCCGTCTGCGCCGGGAAAACCGGGAGCTTTCCGCCCTGTATCAGCGTCTGCGGAAACAGGAGCTGGTGAGTCACCTGCTCCGGGGCAAGTTTCTGGACGTGGACAGAATTCTGGAGGATCTCCAAAGCTTTGGGATCTGTCTGAACCGGGATGATTATATTCTTCTGGGGATCACCGTACTTTCAGAGCCTATGGCCCTCGCTTCCGGCAGTACCGGGGAGGATCAGATGTATTTTGACCTCTATGTCCGAAAGCTGGAACAGATTCTGATGGATACCATTGCCCCCCATTACGAATGCAACGTGGCCCATATGGACTCCGGTGCCGTATGTCTGGTGGGCGTGCCCCATCACGGCGATGCTCCGGTGCTTCCGGAGCAGGGAAAGTTCCACATTCAGCCCCCGGGGGAGAATATCATCAACCGGATGAACCAGCTGGCACTGACCATCTACGACCGGGTCAAGGCTGAGCTGTCTCTGGAAGTATTCATCGCCATCAGCCGTCCCAGCCGGGGCGTTGACGGAATTCCCGCCGCCTATACCGATGTGCGTCAGATTCTGGATTACAAACAGATGATGCGGGTAGATGTGCCTGTACTGTGCTACCATGATTTTGAATTGGAGGAAAACAGCCGAAAATCCGATTACAGCAGCCTTCAGCTGGAGAAGGAGTATCTCCGGCAGGTGGAACTGGGCGATTATGAAAAGGCCCGGGAAACCATGCACCGGATCCTGAAGCAGGACTTTATCACTGCGCCCCCCTCGCTCCACACCGTCAAGGTAAAAACCAGCGCAAAGCTCCACACTCTGCTGCTCACGCTGGATCGTTTCACCCCGGATCAGGACTCCGAAACCTATCACCAGATCCTCAGCTGCCTGCAACGGATCGAGGAGGATACCCTCACCACAGATCAGCTGGAAAATCTGGTGGATCATGTATTTGACCGGATCCGGCAGTACGCTCTGGAGCTTGACACCGATCCCCGTCCCCGCTGGCTCACGGAGATGATGGCCTATATTGAAGAGCACTACCGGCAGCCGGATCTGAACGTCTCCTCCCTCAGCAACCGGTTCCACATGACCCCCTCTTATCTTTCAAAGGAGACCAAGCGTTTTACCGGCAGCACCCTTTTTGACTATATTCAGAAGCTGCGACTGGAATACGCACAGGTGCTTCTCGCCGCCGGTTACACCACCCAGAGTGCCGCCGAGGACAGTGGTTTTGGGGACGTGCGTTCCATGCGCCGTGCCTTCCAGAAGTATCTGGGTGCCACCCCCAGACAATACGCCACGCCAAAGCAGACCGACAACTGACAGGAGGGCTTATGGGTTTCTCAGATGTTATTTTCTATACCGGAGGGCTCCGGAAGCCAAATCTGGATCTCACCTGTGCCAGAGACATGGCCGACGAGTTGTTCACCCACTCCGACGGGGTGGATCCCAAATTCCACGAGGAGCTTCGTCAGGCGGGGATCCTGTTGCCGGAGCCTCCATTCCGGCTCATCTCCGTGTCCCCCGGCATGGGTGGCGCCCGTTTCACCATGGCCCATGCCCTTCAGTTTGCAGAAGAAATGACCCGGCATCTCCCACGCTTTCTCTCCGCCGACGGACTGTTCTTTTATAACAACAGCATTATGCAGGGCATCGTCTCCGTAAAGGACAAAACCGAGATGCCCCGGCTTTATCAGGAGCTTCAGCAGATCATCTGGCAATACAGCGCCGCTGCCCGCCCCCATGCCGCCGTCAGCAACAGCTACGACGACTATCTGTTCATCAGCAGAGCCTGTGCGGAAAATCAGGAAGCTCACCAGTTTGCCCGGTTCCTCACCTGTCCCATTGACGTGATCGTGCAGCCCGGGGATTTCTATCTTCAGGGCGGTGACCAGCCGGTGGGTGAGGACGAGGAGTTCTTCGGCCAGATCTCCCAGAAGATCTGCAACGCCCTTCTTGCTCAGGATCCCCAGCGGGCACACCGGGCTCTGGACGAGGGGATCCATTTCACCATAGGGAAATTTCCACGGGTTTCCGGGGTTCACATGCGTGCCCTCCGGTTCTGTCACGCACTGGAAATGACACTGGTAGGCGCCGACCTGATCGACCGGCTTTTTGTGCAGAAGTTTCATCTGTTGGAGGACGTGATCGAGGCGGACAATGAACAGGCTCTCCGGGAAACCTTCCACAGGAAGCTGGATGCCATCTTCATCTACTCCGAGGAGCGAAAAAAGCTCCACCACGGGGCGCAGATGCGTCAGGTGGTGGAGTATATCGGCAGAAATCTGACAGATTCAACCCTGTCTATCTCCACCATTGCGGAGAATTTCCACATGAACGAGGAGAAGCTTTCCGCCGAATTCCGGGGCTATTTTCAGGAGACCATTCCAAACATGATCCATCAGCGCCGGGTGGAATACATCAAAAAACAGCTGATTCACACCGGCAAGACGGTACAGGAAATCTGCACCGACGCAGGGTACATCAGCCTTGCCACCATGAACCGGGCATTTTCCCGGCTGGAGGGTATGTATCCCGGCCAATACCGCCAGAAATATCGAAATAAATAATCTGACAAGCGTGCTGCAATGTATTTTGCGGCACGCCCTTTTTTGCTCATTTGTCATAAAAACTGCTCATTCTTCCTGGATTTGTTTACTTTGTTTTTTGTGGTTTTTATAATGAAGCTGTAACGGGCAGGGGTCCCCTGTCCCACGCCGGGATGTATATCGTCTCCGGACACTCCCAACAGAAAGCGAGGCTAAACAAATGAAAGCTTACACAAGCGAGCAGCTGGTAGGTCTGTTTGAAGATCAGCGTGATCTGAAAAACCTGATGGGCAAGGTCTGCTACACCATGCTGCTGAAGCAGGAAAAGGACATGGTTGCCCGGTTCTGGTCTACCCGGGATGACATCTGCCTTGGTCTGAATGATGGATACTATGTGGGCGCAGAGGCTGTGAAGGGCTACTATCAGGCCATTCACCAGCACACACTGGAGGCCACAGAGTTTTTAAAGGATGCCTTCCCCGACCGGATGGGCAAGCTCACCCAGGATGAGCAGTATGGTGCCGGTTCCATGGATGTGAAGCCCATGGACACCGCCGTGATCGAGATCGCCGGAGACGGCGAATCCGCCCGGGGCATCTGGTACTCCCGGGGCACTTATAATGACCTGACTCCGCAGGGGCCTCTGGCTTTCTGGAAGCTGGGCGTATACGCCTGTGATTTTGTCCGGGAAAAGGGCCAGTGGAAAATTCTAAACATGCTGAATCTGGTGGACATCCACACCCCCGGTGGCAGAAGCTGGGGCGATCCCGCTCAGGAGTCCTATCCGGATCTGCCGGAGTTTGCCGGTGCCTCCCCCTTCTGTGCACCGGCTCCCACCCATCCAAAAAAGCTGATGGAGGTCTATTACCCCGGCCGTCCCTTTACCCCCCTGCCGGAGCCGCCGGTTCCCTATGAGACCCTGTCCGAAACGAACACCTACGGATACAGAGAGGAGGCCTGAACATGAATTACTACGAGGATAAGATATTCACCGATGACGAACTGATCGTCCGGGTCATGGATAAGGAAGAGATCAAAAAGCTGATGGCAAAGCGGGCCTTCTACTATGCCAACAATCAGCGGAGAAGAGAGCTTGACGAGCTTTGGGTAAAAACCCCGGAGTTCACCCGGAGTGCATCCTACGGCCGGAACTGGGGCTACTATGTGGGCATGGACTCCATCGCTGACTATTATGTGGTGCAGCATACCAGACGGCAGTATGAGGCGCTGGAGGCCATCCATGCAAACGACCCCACCGTTGCGGTAAACAATCTGAATCTGGGGCTGGGCTGCAGCGCATTCCATACCGTCACCACCCCCATGCTGTACATCGCCGGAGACGGTGCCACTGCCCGTGGTCTGTGGTACTCTGCCGGACAGGAGACCATTATGCAGGCAGACGGCACTGCAAAGGCCTACTGGACCATGGACAACATGGCCGCAGACTTTGTAAAGGAAAACGGCCAGTGGAAGATCTGGCATCTGGTGGTTTGCAGCGACTTCTTCGTGGAGGCCGGTACCGACTTCAAGACCGGCACACTGGAGCCTCTTACCGGGCCGGATCCCTTCCGGGACGAGTTCGGCACCCCGGACATTCCCATGACCGTTCACAATCCCCGGTATAATCTCTCCGACAACTATCCCCCCATGCCTCTGCCCTACGACACTTATACGGTTCAGGGTTCCCTGGCTCCTGAGGGGCATCCCAACTATAAAAAGGAGGCTGTGAAAAGATGAAAACCCATCTGAGCCTGCACCAGCGCATCCATAATGCAGACGGAAGCCAGCAGATCGAAAATCTGAAGGCCATCCACGCCTATACCCACGCCAGAAACTGGCCTGTGGAAGAATGGGACAACATCTGGGATCTTTCCGACGACTGTTCCTGGGCCCACGGCTTCGGCCGGTGGAGAGGCGGTTTTAAGGTATATCTCAACTCCGTTACCGAGTGGGACATTCCCACCTTCACCAACTATATGAAGCTGTATAAGCTCTATCCCGATGTAATGGGTATGGATCCCCGTCCCCTCAACTTCTCCCCGGTTCACAATCTTTCCAGCGAGATTATCGAGGTTGCCGACGACGGAAAATCCGCCCGGGGCGCATTTCTCACCCCCGGTAACATTTATGAGTATCTCAAGCCCCAGCAGCGCCGCCGGGCCATCTTCATGTGGGAGCGCTACGGTGCCGACTTCATCTGCGACGAAAACGGCCACTGGAAATATCTCCACGAGCATGTGTGCCCGGACTTCCAGGGCAATTATGACGATGTAAACTGGGGTCTGGAAGCGTATCAGGTGGCCACCGATCCCAATCGCCGGAATTCCGCCGCTCCCCCGCCGGATGCAGATTCCGCCGGACATCCCGATGGGGTAAACGGCCCCGCTCCCGAGGGGCCTCCGCCGGATTCCGCCGGCCCCAGAGATATGGCACTGGATGACCCCGGCCCCCTGCACCGGGAATATGAGTTCCTGATGCCCATTCAGAACACCTGTCCCTGGCCGGAACCCTATGGGACACTGGACAACAATAACACCTATACCCCCTTTATCGGTAAGGATCGGCTGTAAAGAAAAAACACCCCCTGTGTTCCCGTCTCGGGGCAGGCTCCGGGCAAAAATCCGGATGCATCTGTCCCGGGCCGGAGGGATAACTGTGACTTTTTGAAAAAGTTCCCGGAGGAAGGGAGCTTATAAGCCGTAACTGTAACGAAAGGAGATCTGTTATGAAAAAACTTCTTGCACTCCTGCTGACCCTGTGTTTGATTTTCGGGCTGGCTGCCTGTGGCGGAACCACCGATTCCTCCGCCCCCACCTCTGCTGTTTCTGTTGAAGCTGCCTCCGAAGCTCCTGAAACAGAAGTTTCTGCTGAAGCCTCTGTCTCTGAGGCCGGAGCATCTGTCCCGGAGGAAGTCCCGGAATCTGTCGTTGCACCTGTACCCGTCACCCTCCCCATTGTGGACGAGCCTGTCACCTACACCATCTGGTACAACGAGCCCTTTACCGAGTACATTGACAACCCGGCGGAGGATGTGGCGATTTTCCGGCTCCTTGCGGAAAAGACCAATATCTCTCTGGACTTCCACCTTACCACCATTGATGCCGCCAGCGATCAGTTCCAACTTCTGTTTGCGGCAGATTCCCTGCCCAACATCATCACCGATGCCATGGACTATTACGCTGGCTCCATTGATGATGCCGTATTCGAGGATGAGTTCCTCTACAACTACGCCGATGATCTGGCCGATATGACCAACTACAACGCCGTTCTGAATCAGTACATCGAGGCAAAAAAGACCATTACCAGCGCCGACTCCGGTGCCATGGTTTCCTTCCCCGAGCTGTACAAGGACGTAGGCGATGAGGACGGCTATATGATCCGCAAGGATTATCTGGATCTCACCGGCATGGACGTACCCACCACCTACGACGAGATGCACGACGTGCTTGCAGCCATTCATGAAAAGAACGGATCCGGTCTGGATCTCACCTCCTCCGGCGGCGATGCACTGCTGGGTGCAGGCTTCGGCATCAACTGCGGACTGGACTCCTCTGACCTTGCCGGCTGGTATGTGGTTGACAATGAGGTAAGAATGGGCATCCTTCAGCCCGAGTTCAGGGATTATCTGGAGATGGTAAAGCAGTGGTACTCTGAGGGCATCATCTATGCAGATTTTATCAACTCCGATAACGGCGACCTCACCAACCTGTTCACCGGTGCTGTTTCCATCACCATGAAGGTGCCTGAGATCATTGACGTGGCTGCTGCTGTGGTAGGGGCTGAAATGATCCCCATGAAGGCCCCCGTAAAGCAGGCGGGAGACACGATCACCATCTGCGGTGGCGAAAGCTCCTGCCTGATGGATCCCCACACCTGGTCCATCAATGTGCAGACCGAAAACATTGATCCCCTGCTGAAGATGATCGACTACATGTACTCCCCTGAAGCCACCGACATGATGAACTACGGCGAAGAGGGCGTTTCCTTTGAATATGACACCGAGGGCAATCCCCAGTTCACTGCTCTGGTGCTGGACAACCCCGACGATTACGACTATGCCCACGCTGCATATTTCTACGCCACCTCCAACCGCACCCGTCTGCCCTTCGTCTCCGACTACGCCCGCTGCTTCTCCGACTACTCCGAGGCAGCCATGGAGGCCGTGGAGATCTACACCGACGACTGCACCCACGAGAATGACTACCCCAACGGGGCAATCATGAACACCGAGCAGACCCAGCAGTACAATACCGTTGCAGCAGATATCTGCACCTACATTTCCGAGCATGTTCTCCAGTTCATCTATGGTCAGGAAGACATGGCTCAGTGGGACGCCTTCATTGATACCCTGTATGAAATGGGCATCGAGACTGCCATCGAAGCCAAGCAGGCAGCCTATGAGGATTACCTGAACACCTAACATACGAAACGCCCGGAGACTCCACTGCGGTGGATGCCTCCGGGCGCTTTTTGTTTTATTCAGCGGGAATGATCTCGATCTGGTATCCGTCCGGATCCTTGATGAAATACACAGGCTCCGTCTCCGGATCCCGGCAGATCACCCCCATCTTTTCGTGAAGGGCGTGGGCCTCTTCCATGTTTTCCACGGAAAATGCCACATGGAACTCATTGTCTCCCAAAGCATAGCCGCCGATTCTGCCGGGAACATAGCCCACCTCCAGCTGATGGGCAGACTCCCCGTCGGAGAGGAACACCAGTGTAGCGTCCATGTCGCTGGGATGCATCACCTTTGCGGTGGTCAATCCCAGTGCCTCCTCATAGAACTTCAGAGACCGTTCCAGATCAGAAACAAATACACAGTTGTGGGCAAACCGGAATTTCATTCTGGTCTCCTCCCCTTACATCTGCATACCGCCGCAAACAGGCAGTGCACAACCGGTGATATGGCCGGACATGTTGGAGCAGAGGAACATCACGGCATCCGCCACATCGGAGGTGGTGCCCAGCTTGCCCATGGGGATCACGTTCTGCATCAGGAAATCCACATCCTGTGCGCCGGAGGCCTTGCTGTCTGCCATCAGATTGGTGCCATCGGTGGGGCCGGGGCAGATTACATTGACACGGATGCCGTTCTTTGCGTTTTCCACAGCAGCGGTCTGGGTAATTGCGATTACGCCTGCCTTGGAGGGGCCGTAAGCACCAAATCCGGGAGCCATGTTCAGTCCGCCGATGGAGGAGGTGTTTACAATGGCACCGCCGCCCTGCTTGTTCATCTGGATCATCTCATACTTCAGGCAGTGGAACATGCCGGTCAGGTTGGTGGAGATCACCTTCAGCCAGTCACTCTCAGTCACCTCAGTCAGAGGAGCAAAGGGAATATTCACGCCGTCAGCACCGCATCCGGCATTGTTGAAGGCATAGTCCAGTGCGCCGAAGGTCTGGACTGTGGTCTCAATGGCATTCTTGACAGATTCCTCGTCGGCCACATCGCAGGGAACGAAGATGGCTTCGCCGCCGGCCTCTTCCACCATTTTTACAGTCTCAGCGGCTGCTGCGGGCTTTCTTGCGGCAACTGCCACCTTGCAGCCCAGAGATCCGAAACGGACTGCCACTGCACGGCCCATACCGGAAGCTGCACCGGTAACAAACAGGACTTTACCCTTCATCTCTTCAAACATAATAATCTTCCTTTCCGATTATAAAAGTATTTTATTTTTAGATACGCATGGCTGCGTGATAAGCCTCATGATTTGCACGATAGTAAGTACCGCCCTTTGCGGTGCAGTCGCCCACCATGATAACATCCATGCTGCCGTATTTCTGAAGAAGCATCTTACCCAGACCGTCATCCGGCTTGACACCCAGCGCGTTTACCACGCTGTCAGCGGGGAAGAACCGATCTTCTCCATTTTCGTCCAGGGTCTTTACGCCGTTTTCGATGGACTGGATCCGCTGAGAGCCATAGAGTGCAACCCCTCTTTCCTCCAGCTGCGCCAGCAGGTCAGCCTTGTTGAAGATGGGCATTTCCATTACAAACTGCTCTCTGGGAAGCATATCCACCACGGAAACCTGCTTACCTTCCATGGAAAGTGCCAGTGCGCATTCCAGACCGGTGATACCGCCGCCGCAAACCACTACACGCTCCCCGCAGGAGACCTCATGGGCATCCACGTCCCGGACAGGCAGGGCATGCTCAATTCCGGGGATGGGCGGAGTCATATATACGGAGCCGGTGGCCACAATGATGGCATCCGGATTCACCGTCTCGATCAGTTCCGGGGTCACCTCGGTGTTCAGCACCACTTCAGCACCACACTCCATGGTCTCCCGAACGTCCCAGGCCACATATTCCCGCATCAGCTGCTTAAAGGGTACCAGTGCAGCGTCATTGAGCAGGCCACCCAGCCGGTCGGACTTTTCATACAGCGTGGCTTTATGGCCCCGCTTCACCAGCGTCTGGGCCGCCATCATACCTGCCGGGCCACCGCCGATAACCATAACATTTTTCCGCTGTGCCTCAGGCACCTTTTCGATCTCGCCGTAGATGCCGCACCGGGGATTGATCGCACAGCTCATGGCCGTACCCCAGGTGTTGGCGTTGCCGCACAGGTCACAACGGGTGCAGGGACGAACCTTATCCGCCTCACCTGCCAGAGACTTCCGGACAATATCTCCGTCTGCCATAAAGCTCTTGGCCATGGCCACAATATCCGCCTTGCCGGAGGCAATGATCTCTTCCGCTTCCGCAAGGGAGGTAATCATACCCACCACCGCAACTGGAATGTGCAGCCGCTGCTTTACGATCTCGGAATATCCGGTGTTCAGGGGCTTGTGGGGTTCACGGAAATAGGTGGGGATGGTGTACCGGGCGGAGAGGTGGAAAATGGAGCCCTGAGACACATGCATAATATCCACATACTCCTGAGCCAGTTCCATAAAGGCAAGGGATTCTTCAAACTCCAGTCCTCCGGGGATGCCCTCGGTGGCGGATACACGCAGTTCAATCACCATGTCATTGCCCACAGCCTCACGGACAGCCTTCAGCACCTCCAGAGGATACTTCCGACGGTTTTCCGGGCTTCCGCCGTACTCATCCGTACGGACATTGGAATCCGGAGACAGCCACTGCGCCAGGAAGTTGTTATGGGCACAGTGGAGCATGACCATCCGGAATCCGGCATGCTTGCAGCGCACAGCGCAGTCCACATACCGCTCCTTCAGATAGTCCATATCCTCCCGGGTCATGGTGCGCACATTATCCTCGGGATCCAGCGGGCGCTCCGCAGAAACCACCGCGGTGGGCGTTCCATCCTTCGGTGCCCGGTTGCCCCGTCCGGCATATGCCAGTTCTGCGCTCAGTTCAGCCCCGTTTTTCCGGCACTGCTCTACCAGAGCATTCATACCATGGATACAGTCGTCATCACAGACGTTCATTTCACACAGCCAGTGAGAGGTATTGTCATGGGTAACAGGGGTATCGCCCACAGTGACCCAGCCTGCACCGGTCTGTGCCTGCCACTCCATAAAGTCCATCATATCCTGGCTCATGGTACCGTCGGCATTACATTTGAGCACCACAGTGGGGGAATACTCCAACCGGTTTTTTAATGTCAGCCCCCGGATGGTAATGGGCTGGAACAGATGGGGATAGGCATTTGACTTCATTCAAGTTCCTCCTAAAGGACGCCATGCGTCCAGTTTTATTTCCCCTATATCATACTACATCCATTTGAAAAGTGGAAATCTTATTTCTTTCTCTAATTATAATCCGCAGATTATAACCCTCCGGATCTCCGGCGCTTACCGGATGAAATTGGTGGCCACATGAGGCTCCTGCGCCGGAAGCCCGAACTGCTCCCGCCCCAGTGCAATGCTCTTCATCAAAAAGGCCATATTTCTTGCAAGGGTGCGCATGGTCTGAAGTCCCTCTTCATCCTCCGCTGCCTGACCGGGTGCGCCCCCATGAACGCTGTTCCAGTACTGGCTGGAGACAATGGGCATACCGCTGATGGTAAAGTATTTATTCAGCTGGTCAAAGGTGGAGGAACATCCGCCCCGTCTTGCCACCGCCACAGAAGCACCCACCTTCATGGTCTTGTCAAACCGGGTGCTGTAGAACAGCCGGTCAAGAACCGAAATCAGGGTGCCATTGGCAGAGGCATAATACACGGGACTGCCTACCACAAGGCCGTCCGCCCCTTCCAGCTTGGGTGCAAGCTCATTGACCACATCGTCCAAAACACACGCCCCTTTCCGGAAGCATCCCCCGCAGGCCAGGCAGCCCCGGACATTCTGATTGCCCACATGGATCAGTTCCGTCTCTATCCCCTGCTTTTCCAGTTCCTTTCTGACTTCATCCAGCGCCAGAAAGGTATTTCCTCCGGCTTTGGGACTTCCGTTGAGCAGCAGAACTTTCATAAAACGATCTCCTTTCCTGTTTCTGTCCGCCGTGTTTACAGCGACCAGTTGATGGGTTTTTCTCCGTGTTCCAGCAGAAAGCTGTTGACCTTCGAGAAGGGTGCACTGCCAAAGAACCCACGGTAGGCCGACAGCGGACTGGGATGGACACTTTTCAGAACCAGTCTTGGGGCATCGGCGTGAATCAGCGCTTCCTTTCTGATGGCATAATTCCCCCAGAGCAGAAATGCCACCGGCTGGGGCAGGCTGTTTGTGGCCAAAATCGCCTCGTCGGTAAAGGCCTCCCATCCCATGCTCCGGTGAGAACCGGCTTTGTGCGCCTCCACCGTAAGCACGGAATTCAGAAGCAGCACCCCTTCTCTGGCCCAGTTCTCCAAACAGCCATGATCTGGCACCGGCAGTCCCAGATCGCTGTGAAGTTCTTTATATATATTCCCCAGTGACTTGGGTACAGTCACCCCGGGTCTTACAGAGAAGCTCAGCCCATGGGCCTGCCCCGGTTCATGATAGGGATCCTGCCCCAGGATCACCACCCGAAGCTGTTCCGGCTGGGTGGCCTGAAAGGCCGCAAACAGATCCTCCCGGGGAGGATAAACACAGGAATCCCCATAGGCACTGTCCACCCGCCGGGACAATTCCGCCCATTTCTCCTCCGGGAAGGAAATCAGTTCCCCCCAGCGGCCCAATTCTGAATATTGCATAAAACCCTTCGCTCCCGTAATAAAGTGATGCTTTATTCTATCATGTTTTCCCGAAAAAGTCGATTCCCCATTGCAGAAAGCACTGGGGCTGGCGCAAAGCATGCCGCAGCACCCTTGAGCCAGCCCCTTTCGGTTTATGCAGTTTTTACTTCTTCAGCCGCTTCACTACGGGAACGATGATCGCCACCAGAGAAGCCAGCACCACGATCAGACCGATCACAACACCCACGGTGTTGTCTGCTTCTGCGGGTGCTTCCTCTGCGGGAGCCTCTTCCACAACGGGAGCTTCCTCCACAGGTGCCTCGGAAGGCTCCACAACGGAGGGAACTTCCTCTTCCTCGATCACTTCGGGCTCTTCCTCAGGGATCTCGGGCCACTCGTCCACGCCGGGGCCAACCAGAGTAACGTTGCCGTAGGTGCCGGCCACAACGGTGGTGGTGGAGTCGAAGGTAATGGTAACAGGCTCGTCAGCAGTGATGTTTTCCACATTGTAGATCTCCAGGTTGGCAACCTTGGTGTCCCCGGTGACCTTCCAGGAGGACTTGTGGTCAAAGTTCAGGTTGCAGATGCCGGTGATCTCTTCTTCCTCGCCATAGAGGATGGTGCCTTCCCAGTCGGAGTTCTCAAAGTTCAGAGTAGCACTGTTTGCGCCGGTGCCGATGTCAGGGCTGCCGGTGGACTGGGAGTATGCGCCGATGAACATATCGCCCACGATTTCAGTGGTATCGGTGGATGCACCGGTGAGATCCCAGGGGGTATTTCTGTTGTTGTTCTTGAAGTTGACGGTGGCAGAGCCTGCACCCTCAACGGACAGGATCAGGTTGTCCGCAGGGATCTGGCCCTCTTCCAGCTTGGTGGGATCGCCATAGTCCACATAGTTCTGGTTTACCATCTTGGAGGACTCCACATACACGGGCGTGGAGGAGTTTTCCACATAGATAACTGCAAACTTGTTGCCGCCGGAGTAGCCGGGGGTCTTAGACTTGTCGGTGAACCACCAGTCCAGGCTGTCCTCATAGAACTTGGGAGAGTTGGCCTTGTCGATGAACATATTCAGCTCGCCGTAACCGGTGGTGATGTTGTTAACGTCCAACTCGCCGGAATCCATTTTTGCCTGCATGGTCTCGGGATCTGCCACATCGTAGGCATTCTGCATCTCTTCTGCATCGAAGGATGCTGCAACCCGGGAATTGGTGACATAGATACCAGTCTCTTCTGCCTCGGCGTTGCCGCCTGCACGGCACTTGATACCCATAACGCCGTTGATGTCACAGTTGTATGCGTAGATATAACCGCCGGATGCGGAGCAGAGGCCTGCATCCAGATAGGAGGTCAGTGCGGAGTTGTAGCAGTATACCCAGCTCTCGTTGGAACCGATGGAGTATACACCTGCGCAGCGGAGACCGAAGGTCTTGGTAACCACGCTGTTGGCAACGATCACACCGCCGCCGGAGTCAGTCGCAAGGGCAGTGCCTGCCTCATCACCGGTCACGACCACGGACACGTTGTCAGGATGGTCTTCGTATACACCCTCCATGGCGCCGTCAGCATTCCGGCTCATGGTGCCAAGATTGGCTGCGGGACGCTCAGTAGCTGTCAGGGTGGCTGCATCCCGGTTGATAGAGCCGTCCTCACCCAGCAGATTGGTGCCGTCCACGTTCATATAGATCTGGCCACCGGTGGAAACATAGGGGCCGTGGCCGCCGGAGGAGCAGGAGAAGATGTCGCCGCCCTCAATATAGATCACGCCGGAGCCGGTGGCATAGATGGAGTTTACAGTACCCAGAATCTGAGGATTCTTCAGGGTCAGTGCAGAGGTAGCCTTATTGAGCAGGTTGGTTGCAGGGGTGGTTGCGTCGCCGCCGTCCACATGGATGGCAGAGCCCAGACCGAAGAAGTTACCTGCCTCAGAGGGGCCCTTGCTGGCGGTGTAGCAGTGGGAAACAAAGTCCTCCACCGTCAGGTCGCCACCGCCCTGAACGAAGATGGATGCGGTGTTGGTATTGTCGTTGGTAACGGTGTTGTCCTTGTCCATGTCTGCCGGGTCGATCTCCTTATAGAGATAGGTGCAGTACAGGCTGACCACGCCCCGGGCAGGGCCGTTGGTCACGTTCTCATAGTAGTTGTAAACGCGAACCAGATCATAATCCTTGCCGTACACCAGCTTATCTGCCTTGTAGACGCCGTTAATGGCCTCTGCCAGAGACAGATACTCCGGCTCGTCGGTGACCTGATAAGCCTTGACCATCTCATAGGTCTTGCCGTCGGCAGCGTAGTAGTGGCCGGTGGAAATACCCATGGAATTAATATACTTTGCAGTGGAACCGGTGTTTACACCCAGATACTCGTTCACATTTTCGGGAAGCTCTGCGCCCTCGGCAACTGCCTTCTTGTTGATCTCGGGGGCGTCATACTCAAACTCCTCGGTCATTTCCGCAGGATCACGGGAATCATCGGGATCTGCCTCAAAGGTCACGTCCACGGAGGCAGATCCCGTGGTGAAGGTGTACTCCAGGTCATATTCGTTCTTCCCCGCTGCCTCAGGAACCGGCTGTCCGTCTACGGTCAGAGCTGCGATCTTGAACTGATAATCAGCGACAATGTGGAAGGTGATGGTGTGCTTGCCGTCCAGCATGCCGGAGGGCAGATGATAGGTGCCGTTGGGCTGAATGTAGCCCTCTTCCCCGCCGGTGACCGCAAAGGTGGCAGAGCCGTCTGCATCATAGGTCACAAAGTCACGGGTGGCATCCGTGGATGCATAGGTCTCCGCTGCGGAACCGGTCTCGCCATAAAAGGCACCGGGGCAGCTGAGGAAGGATGCAGGCTCGGAGCTGATGGATGTGACAGTGGCAGGAATGGACCAGCCGCTGGTGGAGTTATAGTCATAGATCATACGGGGGCTGAGGGTGGTCACGCCCTCAGGAATCAGGAAATAAACATCCTGATTTTTGTTGTTGGAAGAAATGTTCTGAACGCCGTTGCCAATGGTGGTGACTTCATAGCCGCCCAGTGTGGCAGGGATCATAACCACGTTGCCGGACTTCTCTTCCCCGTTGCCCCAGAGAACAGTTGCAGTGGGGGTGGAACCGGCCATGATCATGGCCATGAAAGCATCCAGCTCTTCCTGGGAGACATCTCCGCCGCCGCCTCCGCCACCGCCGCCGGCACCGGGGTCGCCGCCCATACCGCCGCCGGGGCCACCGGGGCCGCCGCCCATGCCCATCTCGCCGGCGGAAACCTCATAGACCCAGTTTCCTTCCGTCTGGTTGCCGGTGGGAATCTCTTCTTCAGCAGTCTCCTGTACTGCACCGTCGGGGCCATCTGCCATTACCGGCAGACAAAACAGCCCGACCAGCATTGCCAGCACGAGAAACAGCGCCATAAACCGTTTGCTGCTTAACATTTGTTTATCCTCCTTTTTCCGATTATGCCGCCCACGAGACTCAGCGACACTGACGAGGCAAATATACCAGTAAATACAGCACTTTTCAATTGTTTCTGTGCAAATCAACCAAGTGGGTACAATTGAAACAAACAAATATTTCCGCAACCCACAATCCGCTGTTTCCTGCACAAATGCGCCTTATACCGCAAGAAGTGTCGCTTGTCACAGAACCCATTCTTTTTTATAATAAATACATCTTCCTATCATGGAAACAAACAGAAAGAAGGTTTTCATATGGCAATCCTGAAAGCAAAAGAAATCACCATCACCCCCAGAGTTCCCTATGTCCCCATTGAGCCCTGGGACTGGTTCAAGGAAAACGGCATTGAGGACAAGGCCGGTGGCCCTCCTCCCATGGGCGAAGGCCCCAAGATGGTTCCCTCCGTATACATCAAGGACGGCAAGCGGATCCCGGGCAACGACAAGACTATTTACGGCGGTGAGATCACCGATGAGGACGCAGCAGACCTCCGGATCGTCTCCTACGACGGCACTGTCGGCGGTGTTTATGCCGAAGGTGCAGGTACCGATTACACCGTGGAGGGCGCAGTCATCTCCCTGTCCGGCGACGGCAGCGGTCTGGGCGAGAAGTCTGCCGGTGCAGGTGTCTCCGATCACGCTACCCTGACCCTGAAGGACTGCCTGATCGACGTATACGGTCTGAGCCGTACCGCCACCTCCGCCAGCGGTGGCAGTGTTCTGAAGGTCTATGACTCCGCACTGATCAGCCACGGTGCTCCCTACGGTGAGGATGCCCCTGAGGGCAGCCCCAAGATGAGCCCCCCGGCACCCCTTGAAATTCAGGGCAACAACCGTACCCACTGCACCGTGCAGAATTCCTACAGCTACTTCTACAACACCCTTGTCACCTGTGACGGCTGGGCTGCACTTTCCACCGATGCCTCCAACGGCTTTGTTTATCTGGAGGCCAACGACTGCAAGGTGGTCGCCACCAAATCCGGCTACGGTGCTTATGCAGACTGGGGCTGCCATGATGTGTTCAACGACTGCAAGTTTGATGTGGCCTGCCAGGCAGCCATCGTTGCAGGCGAGGCCTCTGTGAAATTTACCGGCAGTGAGCTGAACTGCGGCACCTACCTTGCACTTATGCACTGCGTCATGGGTCGCCACACAGAGGTGGGCGAACTGACCCTTACCGACTGCTATGTTAAGACCGGCAAGAACGCCGTTGAAGTTCACGGTCAGAACGTGATCGTCTCCATGGAGAACTGCCAGATCGAGACCGCCGGTGCTCTGATGCGCACCTGCAAGAATCTGGATCCCAACGCCGCCCGTGTCAACGGCCGTCCCACCCCCGGCGACGAGCTGCACCTGAAGGATATGACCGTCAAGGGCGACATCCTCCACGAGGACCCCGAGCGTGACTGCCGTGTCTACCTCACCTCCACCTGTCTCACCGGCGCTGTGCTGAACGCTGCACTGATTATGGATCAGGGCTCCCGCTGGTACGCCACCGGGGATTCCACCGTCCTGATCGCAGGAGATGTGGATATTGCCCAGATCGACGCCCCTGCCGGTGTCACCATCACCGCTTCCGCAGCAGACGGTCAGGGCACCTACACTCTTGCCTCCGGCGGCACTCTGGTGGTAAAGTAAGCTTCAGAATTTAAAACAGGACGTGCTGCAAGATGCAGCACGTCCTTTGTTTTCCGTGGGTCTCAGGTTATACAAACGGTCTTGTTTTGATTCACTTTTCTGTTGACACTTTTCCGATTTAGTGGGATAATATATCAAATTATCCTCGAAAGAAGGGGCTCTTATGAGAATCTGCATCAAGGTTGGCACCTCCACACTGGCCCATGCCACCGGCCACCTGAATATCCGTCAGGTGGAGAAGCTCTGCCGGGTGATCAGCGACCTGAAAAACGCCGGACACGAGATCATCCTGGTATCCTCCGGCGCCATCGGCATGGGCGTTGGAAAGCTGGGGCTGAAAAGCCGTCCTACAGACATTCCAACCCGTCAGGCCGCCGCCGCTGTGGGTCAGTGCGAACTGATGTATGTATATGATAAATCCTTTGGAGAATACAATCACACCGTAGCCCAGATGCTGCTGACCCGGGACGACTTTGACCATCCCCAGCGGCTTCAGAATTTCCACAACGCACTGGGGCAGTTGCTGGAAATGGGGGTTCTCCCCATTATCAATGAAAACGACACGGTGGCAACTGAGGAACTGGGCATCGGTGATAATGATACGCTGGGTGCAATTGTGGCGGTCAATGCCAATGCTGACCTGCTGGTGCTTCTGTCCGACATTGAGGGACTTTATACCGCCGACCCCCGGAAGCATCCGGAGGCAACTTTGATCCCGGTGGTTCCCGAGATTACACCGGATGTTATGGCTCTGGGCGAAGGAAAAGGCTCGGAGCTGGGCACCGGCGGAATGGCCACAAAACTCTCCGCTGCCATGATCGCCACCAGCCGGGGCTGTGATATGATCATCACCAACGGAAAAAATCCCGAGGTGCTCTACGACATTGCCGAGGGCAAAGCTGTCGGCACCCGCTTTTTGAGAAAGGAGTCCTGATATGACCACCAGAGAGATACTGGTTCAGGCAAAGAAAGCCGTTCCCCTCCTTTCCGGCGCTTCCCCGGAACTGAAAAATCAGGCACTTTACGCCATGGCCGACGCACTCCTTGCCGGAACAGAAGAGATTCTTCAGGCCAACCGGCAGGATCTGGAGGCCGCAAAGGGGAAAATCAGCGAGGTAATGCTGGATCGGCTGGCTCTCAGCGAGAACCGCATTGCAGATATGGCCGAAGGCATCCGTCAGGTGGCCGCGCTACCGGATCCTGTGGGAAAGCTCCTCCGGCGGGTGGAACGCCCCAACGGTCTGGTGATCGACAAGGTCGCCGTCCCCATGGGCGTGGTGGCCATCATCTATGAATCCCGCCCCAATGTGACCTCTGACGCAGCTGCCCTGGCGCTGAAAAGCGGAAACGTGTGTGTCCTTCGGGGTGGCAAAGAAGCATTCTCCTCTGCTTCCGCCATTGTCCGTTCCATGCACCGGGGACTTGCATCCGTTGGTCTTCCCGCAGCCCTGATCAATCTGGTGGAGGACACCAGCCGTCAGAGTGCCCGGGAACTTATGGAGGCTGTGGGCTATGTGGATCTGCTGATCCCCCGGGGCGGCGCCGGTCTGATCCGGGCAGTCACGGAGAACGCCAAGGTCAACTGCATTCAGACCGGTACAGGCATCTGCCATGTCTATGTGGACAGGGAGGCCGATCAGGTCATGGCCCTTTCCATCATTGAAAATGCAAAAACCAGCCGTCCCTCCGTGTGCAACGCCGAGGAGGTACTGCTGGTACATGAATCCATCGGGGCAGAGTTTCTGCCCAAATTAAAGGCGCTGCTTCAGGACGACCGTATTGCTGCCGGGAAGCCCCCGGTACGGCTGCTGGCAGATCCCGCTGCAAACCGGTTCCTTCAGACAGAACCTGCCGGGCCGCAGGATTTCGACACGGAATTTCTGGACTATATTCTGGCCGTAAAGCTTGTATCCGGCGTGGAAGAGGCCATCGGTCATATTCTGGAGCACTCCACCGGCCACTCTGAGGCCATTATCACCGGGAACCCCCAAACGGCACAGCTGTTCACCCGGTGTGTAGACAGCGCCGCGGTGTATGTCAACGCCTCCACCCGATTCACCGACGGAGGCGAGTTTGGTCTGGGCTGCGAGATGGGCATCTCCACCCAGAAGCTCCACGCAAGAGGCCCCATGGGACTTGAGGAACTGGAAACCTACAAATATGTCATTCACGGAACGGGACAGATCCGCTGATCCCCATAAACGGCAGGACGCCGGGCAATTTGCCCGGCGTCTTTGTTTATTTCCACGCATCCACAGGGGAGAAGAACCGCAGCTTTCCCGGCAGCAGGGAGATGGTAAGGTCATTGGTTCTGAGCAGTTCCCCATCCAGATTCATAGGCTCCGGCTCCGGAGTTATCAGCCGGACAGAGGTTACCCGGTGATGGTCGATCAGGTGGGGATAATCTGCATAAAGCCCCTTCTTATAGGCCGCGATCACCCGTGCCACCGTCAGACGGGACACCTTCTTGACCACCAGCACATCCAGCAGTCCATCCTGCATATTGGCCTCCGGCACAGGGTGATAGCCGCCCCCGTACCAGCTTCCGTTACAGACGCAGACCAGCGTCATTTTTTCATCATAAACCGTCCCATCAGGCAGCTCCACCCGACAAGGCTTCACCACGCCCTTGATCAGATTCACCACCACACTGGCAGTATATGCCCGGGAGCCGGACAGGAAGGGATGGCGGCGGTAAGCATCAATGGCGGTGCCGATTCTGGCGTCAAAGCCCACAGAGCAGATATTGGTCGCCAGATGGTCCCCCGCCTGCATCAGATCCATCTGGTCAGTCCGGACATTCTGAAAGTTTTCAAGCCGGAAGAACGCCTCCGGATTCTGAAACTGCTTGATATAGTCATTTCCCGATCCACAGGGAACGCTGGTAAAGGAGAGGTTCTCATACCCCACGCCCCCGGCGATCACCTCGTTAAAGGATCCGTCGCCACCGCAGGCATAGACCCGGGTCTCCACACAGGTCTGACCGGCTTCCTTCGCCATGCGTTTCAAATCTCCCGGGCAAGCAGAGACCTTGATCTCATAGCTCTCCCCCAGTGCGGCACAGAGCTTCTGCGCCCCCTCGGTAATCATCTGTGTTTTATCTGACTTGCCCGCAACGGGATTCACAAGGAAGAGATGGTGCATATTAACATCCTCTTTCGTTTCAATTTTTCTCCAGTTTTCTGTATACGGTCAGCAGCATGGTCACAAAGCAGCATGTACCGCCCACCACATTGGATATGGCTTCAGCCCAGAACACCCCGGACACCCCGATGAACCGGGGCAGGAAAATGGTCAGGGGAACCACAATGATCACCTTGCGGAAGATGGAGAAGAACACCGCCTGCTTGCTCTTGCCCAGAGAGACAAATGTACTCTGCCCGGCAAATTGCAGCGCCATCATAAAGAAGGTGATAAAATACAGATTCAGTGCAGGGACCGTCGCCTCAATCAGGGCCGGTTCGTCATTAAACAGGGAGATCATAAACTCCGGGAACAGCCGCAGCAGCAGCCACACCAGAAGGGAATAGACAATGGCACACAGGGTAATGAACCGGATGCCGGTTTTGACCCGTTTGGGCTTTTTCGCACCGTAGTTAAATCCCAGCACCGGTTCCGCCGCTCCGGTCAGACCGGTGACCGGCATGGACACGATCTCACGGATAGAGGAGATCACCGTCATGACACCCACATACAGGTCTCCCCCATAGATGGACAGCACCGAGTTGGAGGCCACTTGCACCACAGAATTGGTCAGCGCCATAACAAAGCCGGAGAACCCCAGAGACAGGATCCGTTTGACCCGTCCCCCCTCCAGCACCATGCAGGAGAGCTTCAGCCGAAGCTGCGCCTTTTTCCCGGTCAGGAACACCATGACCCACAGCGCCGAAAGTCCCTGGGAGATCACCGTTGCCAGTGCCGCACCCCGCACCCCCATATCCAGCACAAAAATGAAAATGGGATCCAGCAGAATATTGGCCACTGCACCCACCAGCGTGGTGACCATCCCTGTCCGGGCAAAGCCCTGGGCGTTGATAAAGCTGTTCATACCCAGAGAAACCAGCACAAACAGGTTGCCCAGCAGGTAGATCCGGCCATAATCCATGGCGTAACCGATGGTGCTGTCACTGGCACCGAAGGCGTAGAGCATGGGTCTGAGAAATATCTCTCCCAGCACCGTAAGCATCACCGAAAAGATCAGCAGCAGGGTGAAGGAGTTGCCCATGATCTTCTCCGCTTCCTCATAATCCCCCCGGCCCCGTTCAATGGAGCACAGTGGCCCGCCGCCCATGCCGGAAAGCCGGGCAAAGGCCATGACGATGGAGATGACCGGCAGACACAGTCCCAAGCCGGTGAGCGCCAGTGCGCCCGCTCCGGGAATATGTCCGATATACATACGGTCTACCACGTTATAGAGAATATTGATGAGCTGCGCCGTGGTGATCGGCACTGCCATGCGCAGGATGATCTTCCACACGCTGCCCTGAGAAAAGTCATTGGTATTATGTTCTGCCAAGGAAAACCCCTCTTTTGGTTTTGATATTGCAAAAAGACACACCGGAAATCGGTGTGTCTTTATCATACATGAAACCTGTGGGAATTGCAACGGATTTCTGTCCCGAAATCCCATTATCCCGGCAGTACCATAGGCTTCAGGTCAGGACTGATCTGAAGCTTTGCGCCGGTATTTTTCCGGATTTCCTCCACTGCCGCATCCCGGTCGCCCAGTTCCGGATTATACTCCATAAGCACAAGGCCACTGGGTGTTACGTCCATAACCGCCAGTTCCGTGACGATCTTATGGACTACCTTGTAGCCGGTAAGGGGCAGTGTGCATTTTTCCACAATTTTCGGTTTCCCGTTCTGTGCGTGGGTCATGGCGAGGATCACGGATCTTGCACCGTTGACCAGATCCATAGCGCCGCCCATGCCGGTGATCTTCTGCCCGGGAATCAACCAGTTACCAAAGCTGCCCTCGCTGTCTGCTTCCAGCGCCCCCAGGACGCAGGCATCTATATGGCCGCCCCGGATCAGTCCGAAGTTGGTGGCAGAATCCACGATTGCAGCTCCGGGAATGCAGGAGGCGGGCTTACCGGAAGCATCCACCAGATGCATGGGATCCGCAGTCTCCGGTGTAGGCGCAGGTCCCTGCCCCACAAGTCCCAGCTCTGCATGGAGGGTAATGTCTACCCCCTCCGGGAAGAACCGGGCACACTGGGTGGGAATGCCGATTCCAAGATTGACCACATAACCGTCCTTCAGTTCCTGAGCGCAGCGGTTTGCGATAATATCCTTTGCACGCTGTTTATCCACGGCTGCACTCCTCCTTCACCACAATGTAATCCACCAGCAGTCCGGGGGTCACCACGTTCTCCGGCTCGATCTCACCGGGCTCCACCAGATGCTCCGCCTCCACAATGACGGTATCCGCTGCCATCGCCATCAGAGGATTGAAGTTCCTGGTGGTGCCTTTATACCAGACGTTGCCCCGGCGATCCACCTTATAGCCGGAGATCACTGCAAAATCTGCCCGGATGGGCTTCATCAGCAGATAATCCCTGCCCCGGATATTCATCTTCCGGTCTACCCAGGGACTCTCCTCCACCAGCGTTCCCACACCGGTGGGGGTCAGGATTCCCGGAATTCCCATGCCTCCTGCCCGAATCATCTCCGCAAGGGAGCCCTGAGGCAGCAGTTCCAGCTCCAGTTCCCCTCTGGCCCAGCGGGCACTTGCATCGGGATTGGAGCCCACATGGGAACCAATATACTTTTTGATTTTGCCGGAATGGATCAATCTGGCCCAGGCATAATACTCTGAACCATCCGGCCCGCCTACCAGCGAGCCATCGTCGAAAACACCGATGATGTTCTCCGCGTCACCCTCGTCGATGGCACGGATCACTTCATGGGCGGCCCCACAACCAATAAACCCGCCGAACATCACGGTGGAATTGGAGGGGATCAGGGCAGCAGCCTCCCTGGGGGTAATAATTTTGGGCATCGAAAAAAACACCTCTTAATGATATGTAACTGAAAAAAGGAGGCAGGGTGTCCCGCCTCCAATGTATCCGATCAGATTAGCACTTCTCGAAAATGGTAGCAACACCCATACCGCCACCGATGCACAGGGTAGCAAGACCCTTCTTAGCCTCGGGACGCTTCTGCATTTCGTGCAGGAGGGTGACAATGATACGAGCGCCGGATGCGCCAACGGGGTGACCGATGGAGATAGCGCCGCCGTTTACGTTGACCTTGTCCATGTCGAAGTGGAGCTCACGGGCAACAGCGATGGACTGAGCAGCGAAAGCCTCGTTAGCCTCGATCAGGTCGATGTCGTCGATGGTGAGGTCAGCCTTCTTCAGAGCGTTACGGGTAGCGGGGATAGGACCGGTGCCCATGATCTTGGGATCAACGCCGCCCTGGCCCCAGGCAATCAGCTTAGCCATGGGCTTCAGGCCGTACTTCTCAACAGCTTCACCGGAAGCCAGAACGATAGCAGCAGCACCGTCGTTAACGCCGGAAGCGTTACCAGCGGTAACTCTGGGCTGACCAGCATCCTCAGCGGGTCCCTTGATCTCGGTAGCGTCGAAGGTCAGCTCAATGGGGCCTTCCACGTTCTTCTCGCCAGCGGCGATCTTCTTAGCCTGCTCCTGGATAGCAGCGGACTCGGGGCCAACAGGGAAAGCGCCCTTCAGCTTGGACAGGGACTCCATGTTGGTGGAAGCACGGGGGAACTCGTCAACCTTGAACTCAACGATCTGCTTCTTAACCTTTACGGGAACGGGAACGATCTCGTCGTCGAACTTGCCGGCAGCCTGAGCAGCAGCAGTCTTAGCCTGAGAAGCAGCAGCGAACTCGTCCAGATCGGTACGGGTGATGCCCCACAGGTCGCAGATGTTCTCAGCGGTGGTGCCCATGTGGTAGTTGTAGTAAGCATCCCACAGGCCGTCCTTAACCATGGTGTCAACCATCTTGGTGTCGAACATACGAGCGCCGCCACGAGCGGAAGGCATAGCATAGGGAGCCATGGTCATGTTCTCAGTGCCGCCACAGACAACAACGTCAGCGTCGCCGGCGAGAATGGAACGACCAGCCTCGATAACAGACTTCATGCCGGAGCCGCAGACCATGCCTACGGTGTAAGCGGGAACGGACAGGGGCAGACCAGCCTTGATGCAGACCTGGCGAGCCACGTTCTGGCCCTGGTTTGCAGTCAGGATGGAGCCGAACATAACCTCGTCCACGTTCTCGGGAGCGATGCCGGCGCGCTTTACAGCTTCTTTTACAACAATTGCGCCCATGTCAGCGGGAGCAACATTGGTCAGGCTGCCCTGGAACTTGCCAACAGCAGTTCTGCAGCAGCTTACGACGTATAATTCTTTCATTGGAAACTACCTCCATATTCATTTGCCTCAAAAAAGGGCACTATTTAGGTTTTACCACAGATTATTATACGGCACAATTCCTCAAACGTCAACTATTCTTCCTTGACCGCTCCTATTTTTTGTGACCGGAGAGAAAAAGAGGCGCCCTCCCCCGGTTTCCCGAGGGACAGCGCCCCATTTTTTCGATTATCGCTCCCGAAGCTGAAGATCGTAAAGCTTTTTGTAAATACCGTTCTCCCGGAGCAGCTCCTGATGGGTTCCCTGCTCCCGCAGTTTGCCCTTGTGCATGACCATGATTTTGTCTGCATGCTGAATGGTGGAAAGCCGGTGCGCCACCACAATGGTGGTACGGCCTGCCATCAGTCTTGCCATGGCATCCTGAATCAGCTGTTCGGTCTCCGTGTCGATATTGGCGGTGGCCTCATCCATTACCAGAATAGCGGGGTCATAGGCCAGGGTTCTGGCAAAACTCAGCAGCTGCCGCTGACCAGCGGAAAGGGTAGAGCCACGCTCGGTGACGGCCTCCTCATAGCCGTGCTCCAGATTCCGGATGAAGCTGTCTGCATTGACAAATTTGGCCGCAGCCACAACATCCTCGTCAGAGATGGAATCATCATTGAGCCGGATATTGCTCTTAATGTCCCCGGTGAACAGGAATACATCCTGCTGCACCTGTCCCACGGCCCGGCGGATGCTGTCTGTATCCAGCTCCCGAATATCCACGCCGTCAATGGTAATGCTGCCCTTCTGAATGTCGTAATACCGGCCGATCAGATTCAGAATGGAGCTTTTGCCTGCGCCGGTGGCACCCACAAATGCAACGGTCTGTCCCGGCTCGATCACAAAGCTCACATCCCGCAGCACCCACTCCTCGTTGTCATAGGAGAACCACACATGGTCGAATACGATTCTTCCCTTCGGCTCTGTGAGCATTTTGGGATGCTCCGGAGGAACCACCTGAGGCTCCTCGTCCAGCAGGGCGAAGATCTTCTCACCGGAGGCAATGGCAGACTGAAGGGTGCTGAACTGGTCAGACAGAGACTGGATAGGCTCAAAGAAGGAGCGAACATAGCTCTGGAAGATATACAGCGTACCAATGGAAATGGTGCCGTCCAGCACCTGAATGCCACCTATCCCCAGCACTGCTGCCAGAGAGATGATGGAAATCAGATAGATCAGGGGACGGAAGGTTCCGTATACCACAATTTCCCGAAAATTGGACTGGAAGAGGTCCTCAGAGCGCTGCCGGAACTCGTGCTGCTTCTCCTTTTCCCGGTCGAACACCTGGATCAGTTTCATGGCAGAGATGTTCTCAGACAGATAGGTATTCAGGGCAGACACCTTGGTACGGGTGATCCGGTGGGTGGAACGATACAGCCCTGTAAATATCCGGGTCAGATACGCCACCAGCGGGAGCAGTACAAACGAAACCAGCGCCAGCTTCCACTGAAGGTAGAGCATGACCCCTGCGATTCCCAGAATCATGACCACATTCTTGATCATGCTCACCAGAATGGAGGAGAACAGTTCGTTCAGAGTCTCCACGTCATTGGTGATCCGGGTTACGATCCGTCCCACCGGGGTAATATCGAAGAACCGGAGGGAGAGCTTGTGGACATGCTGGAACAGCTCGTTCCGCAGATCATAGATGATCCCCTGCCCCAGCTTTTGCAGCAGGAGCATCTGGGCCGCATTGCACACACTGCCCAGAAGCAGCAGTCCAATATAGACCGCAAAGTATTTCACAATGGTGGAGAACACCCCGCCGCCAGTGATGGCATCCATGGCATCACCGATGAGAATGGGACGGATCAGATCCGCCACTGTAACGATCAGTACCAGAGCCAGAGTTCCCAGCAAATAGGCAATATGGGGCTTTAAATATTTCAGAAGCCGCAGGAGTACGCTTTTCTTATTCTGCATCACGAAGCGCCTCCTTTTCCGCCTGGAGCTGAAGCTCCAGCTGCTGCTGCTCAAACAGACGGGCATAGCGTCCATCCAGCTTCATCAGTTCCTCATGGGTACCGCTTTCAGCGGACACCCCATCCTCCAGCATAATGATCTTATCCGCATTTTTTACGGTGGAAACACGGTGGGCAATGAGGATGGTGGTTTTGCCCCGGCGCAGTTCCTTCAGTGCGGACAGGATCTTTTCCTCCGTATCCGTATCCACTGCCGAAAGTGCATCGTCCAGAATCAGGATCTGTGCATCCTTCATCAGTGCCCGGGCAATAGAGGTACGCTGCTTCTGTCCGCCGGACAGGGTAACGCCCCGTTCGCCCACCACGGTGGCATATTGTCTGGGGAAGTCCATAATATTATCATGAACATCTGCCGCCTTCGCCGCGGCCACAGCCTGATCGTAGTCGCCCCAGGCCTGATCGATCCGGCTCTCCCGCTCGCTCATCTCCTGCTCCACCCACTGCTCGGCCGCCTCACTCTGGCGAATGAAGATTTTCAGTTTTTTGGTCTCCTCCGGAGGTGCCTTGTCCAGGGTTCTGGTGCCAAAGGCAATATTGCTCTGAATGGTATCAGAAAACAGCAGATTCTCCTGGGGTACATAGGCAATGTTTTCCCGGAGCACCGACAGGGGAATTTCCCGAATATCCCTTCCGCCGATGAAGATCTGCCCCGGTTCCACATTGTAAACCCGGGTGAGCAGACTGGTCAGAGTGGACTTTCCGCAGCCGGTACGGCCCAGAATACCCACCGTTGTTCCCGGCTCCATGACCTCGGTAAAACCGGAGAACACCTCCGGCAGTGCAGGACTGTAGCGGAAGTGCAGATCCTGAAAACGGATTCCGCTGCCCAGCGTATCAATGGTGGTGTCCGTATTTTCATCATCCACGATCTCAGGCTGCTCCTGAAAAATGCTCTTGACCCGTTTCCAGGATGCCAGTCCCTGAGAGAACATGTTGATGGATTCACCGGCAGCCATCATAGGCCAGACCAGCGTCATAACATAGGAATTGAAGGCCACAAATTTGCCCAGGGTGATCTTCCCTTCGATCACCAGATACCCACCGTAAAGGAGGGTCAGCGCCACCGCAAGACCAATCAGGGCATCCAGCAGAGGCATAACCACCGCACGCAGTCTGACCACATGGAGATTTGCCTCTTTGGCCTCCCGGCTTCTCTCCCGGAACGCCTCCATCTCTTTCTCTTCCTGTACAAATGCCTTCACGATCCGGACACCGGAGATGCTCTCCTGCACCCGGTCGGACAGTCTTGCAAATACAGCCTGTTTCTTTTCAAATCTCCGGCTGATGGCTTTGCCGTAGCTGCTGCCCCCAAACAGGATCACCAGCAGGGGGATCATGGCCAGCAGGGTCAGCTTCAGATCCACATACACGATCATTTTAATGACCACCATCAGGGTCATAACAACTGCATCAAAGGTGGTCAGGATTCCGGGTCCCACCGCCATTCTGATGGCATCCATATCGTTGGTAAAATAGGCCATCAGGTCACCGGTTTTATTGTGCTGATAGAACTTGGTGGAAAGGCCTGTCAGATGCTCATACAGCTGTTCCCGGATGTCCCGCTCTACCCGGCGGGAAGCGCCGAACATCAGCACACGCCAACCGAAGCGCATCAGCGCCACCACCACCGCAACGGCGACGATCAGCCCCACATCGGTAAACAGCATTTTCATGGTAAAGCCGCCGGCAGTCAGTCCGTCTGTGATCTCGCCGGTAAACTGGGGGATATAAAGCTCCAGAAAGTCCACCAGCAGCAGACACAGGAGGCCGCCTGCGTACTGACCGCCGTATTTCAGCATACTGCGGATCAGAGAAGGGCCCTTGTTCATAGATGCAAAACTCCTTTCAAAATATCCATTAAAAGATATTGTAGCACGGGCAATTGGGAATTACAAGACAGTTTCCCCCGTCAAAGGGCAAAGAAATCAGGACGTGCTACAAAAACTTCACAGCACGTCCTGTATGTTCTTTCCATGGTACACGGACAGTTTTCAGTCCTCTTTGTTCACTGCCCGAAGGAACTGCCGGGTACGGGGATTCTGGGGATGATCCAGCACATCCTCCGGTCGTCCCTGCTCCACCACAACGCCACCGTCCATAAACACCACCCGGTCTGCAACCTCCCGGGCAAAGCCCATCTCATGGGTCACCACTGCCATGGTGATGCCTGTTTTGGCCACATCCTTCATGGTGTTAAGTACCTCGCCTACCAGTTCCGGATCCAGCGCCGCCGTAGGCTCGTCAAAAAGAATGGCGTGGGGCTTCAGCGCCAGCGCCCGGGCGATTCCCACACGCTGCTGCTGACCGCCGGAAAGCTGGGAGGGATAGTGATTCATCCGGTCGGACATGCCCACCACATTCAGATAGTATTCCGCGATCTCTCTGGCCTCTACCTTGGACTTTTTCTGCACCACAGTCAGACCGGCCATCACGTTCTGAATGGCAGTCTTGTTCCGGAACAGATTATAGTTCTGGAACACCATGGTAGAAAGCTTCCGGAGGGACTGAACCTCCTGCCGGGTATGGTTGGCAGCATCAATGGTCAGGTCTCCCACGGTAATAAGGCCCTTTGTGGGGGTCTCCAGATAATTGGTACACCGGAGCAGCGTGGTTTTGCCGCTGCCGGAGGGTCCAAGGATACAGACCACCTCACCGGTGCCGATCTCGAAATCAATGCCCTTGAGGACTTCCACCTCGCCAAATACTTTGTGGACGTTTTCGTATTTAATCATTTTCGCGCCCTCCCATTAATACTTGGCATTGGCTTTTTTCTCAATGACCTTCTGAATGGAAACAAAGACCATATTCAGCAGCCAGTAGAGAATCAGCACACAGAGGTAGACCTCCATAAAACGATAGGACTTGTTCGCCAGCATTTTCGCTTTGAGCATCATGTCCATGACACCCACCACGGAGCACATTGCACTGCCCTTGAAGCACTCGATGAAATTGTTCATCAGAGAGGGCACTGCCAGCCGGAACGCCTGGGGCAGCACCACATGGATATATCCCTGAAGGGTGGTCATACCGCAGGTAATGCAGGCCTCCATCTGCCCCTTGTCCACAGACACGATGGCACCGCGGATAGTCTCTGCCATAAATGCGGAATAGCTCAGTGCCAGACACATAATGGCCTTGGCCGCCAGACTCAGTTCCCCAAGCCCGGGGATCAGGGGAAACACGCCATAGACAAACAAAAACAGCTGGGCAATAAGGGGGGTGCCCCGGAACAGAGACAGCCACACCTTCATGATAAACTGGATCACCCGGTTTTTCACCATGCCAATGACCGCCAGCACAATGGCCAGAATAAAGGCCGCCACAAAGGAGCAGAAAGTGACCATCATGGTCATGCCAAGGCAGCTCAGAATCGGTTGAAATGCCTCGTAGAAGTATTCAGGCGCAAAATTGTACACAGGAGCGCTCTCCCTTCATAGTGTTTGGGGCTGCCTCACGGGAAGGCAGCCCCTTCATTTTGTTGTTCAGTATCAGCCTTCGAAGCTGTTCCAGGCGTTCTCGCCGGTGGGCTCAACATAGTTGACGCAGCCCTCGGGGAGGCCGGTAACGTCCATGCCGAACCACTTGTTGGACATCTCAGTGAGGGTGCCGTCAGCATGCATCTGATCCAGCAGCTCATTGATGGCAAGGATGGTGTCCTTGTTCTCTTCCACACGGTTCCATGCATAAACGATGGGCATGTTCTTCTTCTGGATGTCCTGAATGTTCAGAACATCGGAGTAGCCCAGCTGCTGGATCTTATAAGCACAGGTAGAGGTGGTCATAAGCGCAGCGTCGGTCTCCTTGTTGATCACGTTCTGAATCAGAACGGCGGAGGAGTCGGGGTACATACCGGTGATCTCCACGCCGTTCTCCTTCTGCTCAGCGATGATCTCTTCCAGCAGCAGGGCGGGGTTGGAACCGGCGGGGGTGCAGATGGTCTTGCCATCCCAGAAGCTCAGATCGCCAGCCTCAGGAACACCATCCTCAGTACGGGAAACCATGGAATAGGACTCCCATGCATAGGTGTTGGAGAACCAGTAAGCCTCAAGGCGGTCAGCATTGGTGGTGGTCAGGCAGGCGATGGTATCGACCTCGCCGCTCTGGAGCATACCCCAGAGGCCGGTGGGGTCAGCCACACGCCACTCAAGGTTAATGCCGTAGTAGTCGCAGATATAGTTCATGACATCAATGTCCATGCCCTCAACGCCGCCGTTCTCGTCGTCCTGGCTCCAGCCGGCCTGCTGGCCGGAGGTTGCCACCGTCAGAGTGGTGCCGGCAAGGGCAGCCCACTTGGTCTTAAGATCAACGCCATCACCGGCTGCCACAGAAGCCTCAGCCTCGGAAGCCCCTGCTTCGGGAGCCTCAGGTGCCTCGGACACTGCATCAGATACAGGTGCGGAACTCTCAGTGGCGGACTCGGCGCCACCGCAGGCTGCCAGACCCAGCACCATGACCATGGCCAGCAGCAGGCAAAGAAGTTTCTTCATTTGAATTTCCTCCAAACATAAATAATCTCTTTTCTTTCACCGAAAAGAACCGGGGATTCCCCCGGATTTTGTTAGGTAGCTTAATTTTAGGTGTTTTTTTCCGGCCTGTCAAGTCATAGTTGTGATTATGGCACTTTATTTCAGCATTTGATAAAATTTTCTTTCGAATATAGTGGAATTCCGTCTATATTATGTGGTAAAATGAGGATGATGAGCCTTCAATGCTCAAAAGAACACACTTGTGGTGATATTCATGGATACATCCTTCCGTTCCATTCTTTCTTTTCAGTTTTCCCGGTATCCCCTGATGGAACCACGGGACGTGATGAAGCTCTGCTTCCAGAGCGAATTTGGCCCGGAACACATGATTCTTCAGCCGGATCAGATGGAACACTATCTGCTTCAGGAATGGTCATCCCTGCCCGACACCACCCCGGACATCCCCCCGGAGGACATTGGAAACGGGCTGGTTCGGTTTCATCTTACAACACAATATACCCCTTCCGAAGCCGTCCCCCTGCTCTCCCGGCTGTTTACATGGACTGCCCGGCAGCACAGGGGCACCACCCAGGGGCTGGAACAGCGGCTCCGGATCGCCCGGGATTTTTCCCGGGAGCATCAGAGCGCTGATTTTGTTCAGGCACTGGATCAGGCCTTCTCCCAGTGGCAGCAGGCCGGATACCCGGCGGTTCATCACAGCGACCCTTTCCGGGAGGCCTACGCCCCCCATTACCGGCTGCTGCGCCGGGACTATGCCTGCTATTTCCCCCTTCTGGTTGAGCTCTCCCGCATAAATCAGGGGATCATCGCCATCGACGGCTGCTGTGGCAGCGGCAAGACCCATCTGGCAGAACTGCTGAAAGAGCTGCTTGGATGTCCCCTGATCCATATGGACGATTATTATCTGCCCCTCTCCCGGCGGCAGGGAGACTGGAAAAGCATCCCCGGCAGGAATATGGATTTCCGCCGTCTCCGGGAGCAGGTGCTGGAACCTGCCACAAATCAGCTTCCCCTGACCCTTCAGGCATATGACTGTCGCCGGGATTCCCTGAGTCCCCCGGAGGTTCTTCCCCCCGCTCCCCTGATTCTTCTGGAGGGCAGCTACAGTCATCACCCGGAGATCGCCCTCTGGATTCGAAAAAAGGTTTTCCTGACCTGTGATCCCCAGACCCAGAACCGGCGGCTTGCCCGGCGGGAGGGCGACTATATTTCTGTCTTTCAATCCCTCTGGATCCCCATGGAGCAGCGGTATCACGCCGCATGCCCCCCTGCCGGGGATGTACTGAGGGTGGATACCAGTGATTTTTTCAACTGACATAAGGAGTTGACATTATGTTTTGTAAGTATTGCGGCAAACAGATCCCCGATCACTCCCGTTTTTGCAGATTCTGCGGCAAGGATATCGCACCGGCCGCCGAAGCCCCCGTCATTCCCCCGGACAACAGCACCCAGAACGACACCCTCAGCGGCACTGTCCCCGTGATTCCGGATCTGTCCTCGACCTTTTCCGATCCGGGCACATTCGGTGCAAACTATGTGGATCCGGGCGCTCCGGCTTACGGCACCACCCCCGACTACAGCGATGGATTCAGTTCCGAGTATGACGTTTCCCCTGACGGTGGCTATGCCAGCGGAGGAAACTATGTGAACAGTACCTACTACGGGGGCTATGGGTCAGATGATGTTGGCTCCTACGAGGACATTATGAAGGAATTCGGCACCGACACCTCCGATGATGTTCCCCCGCTGATATATGATGTTCCCCCGGCAGCCCCCGCAAAGGCCTCCGGCACCTCCAATAAAAAGATTCTGGTGCTGATCTCTGCGGCGGTGACGCTGGTTCTGCTGTCAGTAACGGTATTTCTCTGTATAAAGATGCTGGTTCCCGACCCGGAGGACGACCCCATTGTACAGGAGCATGAGCATTCGGAATATGTCAGTCCTTCCCCCTCTGCTACACCTACTCCGTCACCCTCACCCACGCCCAGCACGAAGCCCTCGGCAAAGCCTTCTCCCACCAATCAGATTCAGCCTCAGATCAGCCCTCCGAAGGCATCCCCTTCTCCGTCGGCTTCCCCCTCCCCTTCCACAAAGCCTTCCCCGTCTCCTTCCGCAACCCCCACCCCTGCCCCCTCTGCAACGCCGAAACCCACTCCCACTCCGGCACCTACCCCCACACCGGTGGTAAATAACACCGTTGTGGGCTACCGGTATGTGGACTATGTTCCCAACAGCATTTATCTGCTGGATTCCATGAACGACCAGAGTGGCAAGGTGCTTGCCACCATTCCCGTGGGCACCAAGGTGGATTTCGTGGAGAGCTATGTTAACGGCTATTCCCGGATCCGCTACAACGGCACCTACGGTTATTCCAAGAGCGATTATCTCTCCCAGAGCAAGCCCAATCTCACTGTTACAAGATCGGTATATGTGGCCAACGTGGACATGTGCGCATATTTCCGCACCGCCCCTGCCGCCTCTGACAGCAATGTGCTGACCTATGTATATCTGGATCAGGAGCTTGGCTATATCGAGACCACCTCCAACGGTTATATGAAGGTGAAATACGGGGATTATTACGGCTATGTCCATTCCGATTACATCTCCTCCTTCGCCCCCAACACCACCGTGGTCTCCACCAAATACATATCCGGGGTGAGCTACGGCGCATATCTGCTGTATTATCCCGCTCCCGGCTCTTCCGCCATTCTGACCATTCCCGTAAACACTCCTGTGGACTTTATTCAGGATCAGGGCAACGGCTACTGCAAGGTCAGCTACAACGGCTACATCGGATATGTACTGAAGGATTATCTCTCCGACACAGATCCCGTTGTTGAGGCTGCCGAAAAGGCACACAACGCTCTTCTGGGTTACACCGGCATGAGCAACTACTGCTTCATTGACATCAACGGAGATGGGGTTGACGAGATGCTGGCATGTGACTCCACCAAGACCATGGACGGCATGACCGTAAGCAACTCTGCCCCTCATCTGTACGTCTATAAAAACGGCTCCGTGAGCGACAAGGGCGTGCTTGGCGACAGCTCCAGCACCGCAGCCACCCGCTTCCGTAAAATGTCCGACGGCACTTACAAAATCGTCACCGAGTCTGCCGATGCAGACACCTACATCTGCACCATCTATACCCTCGGTTGGGACGGCACCCTCAGCTATGATGAATGGCGTACCTTCCCGGTGGACGGAGTCACCAAATACTATCTGAACCAGAACGGTTTTGAGATCGAGATGACCCAGGCAGATTATGATGCCGCTGTAACGGCCCCCAGCTTCTCCTATGTGGAGTATCAGAAAAAGTAACGCAAAACGCCCGCTGCATCCGGCAGCGGGCGTTTTTATGATTGCAATGTATTTTTCGGTGGTTTTCTGTCCGGATAACAAAAGAGCTGCCGCTTTCGCGACAGCTCTTGCCTGATCAAATTACACCATGCAGCCTACGTTCTCGGGGATGATGAGCTTTGCGCCAGTCTTGGCAACAACCTCGTCCACGGTTACGCCGGGAGCAACTTCCAGGAGCTTTGCGCCTTCGGGAGTGATCTCAATGAGAGCCAGCTCGGAAACAACATAGTTGATGCAGTGATAGCCGGTGAGGGGCATGTTGGTCTTTTCAACGATCTTGGGATTGCCCTTCTTGTCGCAGTGGGTGGTCATAACGATGGTAACCTTGGAGCCGGTTACCAGGTCCATAGCGCCGCCCATGCCGGCAGCAGTCTTGCCGGGGATCATCCAGTTGGCCAGGTTGCCCTCAGCGTCAACCTCGTATGCGCCCAGAACGGTAGCATCAATGTGACCGCCACGGATAAAGCCGAAGGAACGGAAGCTGTCGAAGCAGGAGCCACCCACACGCAGTACGGAGGGCTTGCCGCCAGCGTCAACAACGTTGGGGTCAGCGTACTCCCCTTCCTTGGGAGCGCCGGTGAGGCCAACGACACCGTTCTCGGAGTCAACCCAAACGTCCACGCCCTCGGGCAGGT
>CAZFGL010000003.1:0-9518 GCA_964518645.1 uncultured Oscillospiraceae bacterium
TCGTGGAGGATCTTCCAGAAGCCATCCTCACGGACATAGTCCTCGCCGTAGCGCTCCAGCATCCAGACGGCCATCTGCTTGCCGTTGGAGGAGATCCGGCGGTAGAGCATACCGGTGGAGTAGTAAAGCGCACGGGCAGTCTTCAGATCCTCGCCAACCTCGACGATGGGGGTGCCGATGGCATGGAGAGAATACTCGGACAGGGGCAGGGGATCCATGTTTACGGTCTCAGGATACATCTCGTTGAACACGGGGTACAGGTTTCTGGCGTTGCCTTCCAGACCGCCGGCCCAGTTTGCCATAACCTCTTCACGGGTGTACATACCGGCCATGTTGTAGCCCCAGTAAATATCGTCCCGATACTTGGCCCAGAAGGTAGCGATTTCTTCGCTGGTGTGGCCGGAAGCATGGAGGATTGCATGCCATGCATGGACGTTCTCGCAGGCCTGACCTGCTTCGATGATGGCAAGTTTGGTTTCAAAATCAATATTCTTTCTCATGATCGTCCCTCCTTAACCCTTGTAATTGGGGTTACCCTCGGGGCCATTGCTGATGGCATCTTCAAAGGTAGCATGTTCCATGGTGATCTCGGGGTAGAAATAGTAGTTATAGAAGGAGTCATAAGCCTTGAACTGTACAGTGGGCTGACCGAATTCCTTCTCCAGATACTTGTCGCAGGGGGTGGTCTCCTCAGTCTTCAGGGAAGCATAGGGGAAGCCGGGACGCAGAGCGAAGTCGGTGCCTGCGAAGTAGTGCCAGATCTTCCACTGGCCGTCCTCCAGAACCAGGTCGGCGCCGCAGCGCTGGTTATCCCAGTAGCAGTCAACGTCCTTGTCGTTGGCGGGGTTGATCTCATAACCAATGGAATACCAGGTGACCTGAGCGGTCTTGTTGTCGTCGGCAATGACGATCTTATAAGTGGTGAAGGGATGGCAGATGTCGGTGCCGGTGGCGCCGAAGGTGTTGCCGTCCACATAATACTTGCGGATGTTGTCCAGACCCACATAGTAGCCCCAGTTACGGCCCAGGGTTGCGGAGTCGGCTCTTTCACGGGTCCAGAGCGTATCAATGATCTCTGCGCGCTGGTTTGCCTGCTCCATAATGGCGCGCTTACTCATGACCTTCTTGACCTCTTCCACCTGATATGCACGCCATGCGCGCACTTCAGGGGTAAAATCCTCAGGCACGGAGTTGCTGAACTCCATGCGGATCGCGGAGTTGGGATACTGAGATTTCATGCTGTCTCCTCCTCTCAAATACCATAGCTGAAGGTCTCAGCCAGGGTGGTGTAAGGAACGGGCATTGCGGGAGGTGCCTGATAGGGACGATCCACGCTGTATGCACGGTAGATTTCCTTCTGAACATTGGGTACGGGCTCGGGAATCGCGAACTGAGCGAACTCGGGCAGTTCGGGATACTTGCTCTCCTCAGTCCAGGGCTCTGCACAGGGATGATCGATATCCAGTGCATACAGAAGATTCAGGATCTTCCACTCCCCATCCTCAAGGATCAGGTCAGCAGCCATGTATCCGATCTTCCAGATGCTCAGAGGCCCTCTGCTGGTAACACGGGTATCAGCTGCCTGGAACTGCCACAGTGCCTTTGCGCTCTGCATATCCTCAGCAACCTCGATCACGGGAGAATGCATATCAGTACCCTTGACATAGCCGGCGCCGAACATTTCCTCTTCGGTCTTTCCCTTAACCTTGTCGTTGTCTGCCCACTTCTCCATGACCAGTCTGGTCAGCTTCTTGGCTGCCTCCAGCTTCTCGGCATAATAACCCTTAACAGCATCGGCGCCCTTGAAATAACCATTGTTAAAGCCCAGGCACACGTCCTCGCGCTTGCTCCAGAACTGGGGAACCAGATCATAATCTGCCAGCATGTCGCAGTGTGCCACCTTGCCTACCACATTCTGTACCTCGCGGATAATCATGCAGCGATCTGCCATTTCCTGCGGTGTATACTGTTTGCTCAAGGTGATTCCTCCTTTAGATTCGATTTCCAAAGCCCCCTGTGGGCCTCGGCGTTTCTATGTCTAAATTTACCCGGAACAGCGTAAAAGTCAAGAACACACATTTTCATGACAATGGACGGTTTCCCCTGTTTTAGGGTGTTTTCCGAACTTTTCGTCACATTTGAAAAGAATGAACGGGAATTAAGAAGTCCGTTTTACCCCCTTTTTTGTATAATAAAAAGCAGGAAAGGGGGCAATCCTATGACCAACACCAGCTGTGCTTCCATCGAGGCACTTTCCGGGAAATGGCGTCCGGAGCTGATTTATCTTCTGTCCAGAGGCTGTGTCCGCTGGGCCACACTGATCCACAGCATTCCTCAGGCTGCACCCAATGTTCTGACCCGCCAGCTGCGGGCACTGGAGCACGAGGGTTTCGTACAGCGGATCATCACCTCCGCCCATCCCCCTCAGGTGGTGGAGTACGCCCTGACCCCCCAGGCGCAGTCGCTCATTGCCCCCCTCAATCAGCTGCGGGACTGGTGCGGTGACACCGCCGCTGTCCCTGACTTCTCCGCCTGTCAGCGTGTGGTCTCCAGCAAGTGGATGCTGCCGATTTTAAAATCCCTGTCCCAGCCCCTCCGCTTCGGTGTCCTTCAGGAGCAGCTGCCGGGGATCGCCCGGGGGGTGCTCGCCTCCCAGCTTCAGGAGATGTGTGCCATGGCGCTGGTATCCCAGACCCGGTACGAGGGGTTCCCCCCACGGGTGGATTACAGTCTGACAGACAGGGGGCTTGCCCTGATACAGATCCTCATCCCCGACTAACAGCTATCATAGATACAGGAAGAGCGTGCCGCATAATGCAGCACGCTCTTTTTTATCCTTTTTTCTGGCGGATCTTTCCGGGAGCCACACCCTCTACATTGGTGAAGGCCCGGTACATGGTGGCAAGGCTGCAATAGCCCACTGCCTCTGCAATATCCTGTACAGAGTCATCGGTGGTCAGCAGCAGCTCCCGTGCCTTTTTCACTCTGGCTCTGTGAAGCACATCATTAACGCTCTCTCCAAAATACTGCCGGAAATTCTCCGCTGCCTCCCGGGGCTTGAGCTTAAACTCTCTGGCTACCGCAGTCAGACCCATATTCATATCCGTGGCGTTTTCCTCCACATAGGCACGAATGTCCCGCATCAGCCGGTCATGGCGCTGCTCCGAGCGGAGCTTCGCATGCTCCACAAGTCGCTGGGCAATGGACATACTCTGATCCAGATACCCCTCCAAATTGGTCTGGGATACCAGCTCTCTGCTGAAATCTATCTGGGAGATATACCGCCAATCCGCCAGATCCTGCTCCGCCAGCTGATACTGAAGCAGAGAAATAAACCGGTTGGTGGTCAGATCCAGCGTGGTGGGATAGGGCATACCGATGCTGTTGTCCGCAATTTTCTCCAGCTGCCCCCGGATATGCAGCCGGGCCGCCTCCACATCCCCTGCCCGGACACTGCCGCAGATGCGCTCAGAGGACTGGAAGAAGGTCTGTTCAAACTGCATCCGCTGCTTTGTATCGGCGATCCGCAGCAGCGCATTCTTTGGAATCACAAAGGCTCTTGAGATCTTATCTCCGTAGAACACACGGCTTTTCTCCACGTCCTGAATGGTCATATAGGCGGTTTCGATCTGCTCCACCTGTTCCCAGCGGTCACTGATCGTCACATGGGCGCTGAATCCAAAGTTTTCTTTGTCGTAGCGCACCTCGTCCAGACAGCTGGCAATCACCTGCTCCTCCTGATCCCCGGTGTAGAGGATCCCGAACAGGCTGCCCATCAGAAGGACAAAAATACCCCCGGGAATATCCCGCAGCAGCTGGGTCAAATGCTCCCGCATTGCCGCATACATATTCAGCCGGCAATTATGCCGGAAGCGTCCGGAGACCTCCTGCAAAATCGGATCATTCACCCGGTACTGCACCACCCGGAAGGGGCCGTCGGGCAGATCAAAGCCCAGATACCGGAGCTGATCCTGAATATCCTGCCCCATTTCGCCGCCCCGGAGCAGCAGGGCACTGACCACACCGTACAGTTCAGATGGGATCTGCTGCTGTGACAGCGCTCCCACCGCCACAATGGGAGACTCATTTGCATCCTGACACCAGTTCCTGGGTTCCATGTTACGCCTCCTGTTTGAATCATTTGTCCCAATTATAGCACACAAGTTTTACAAAAGACAGGAATTTTCCATTTTCAGAAGATGTTTTTTTCGTGGCTCTCCCGTTCCTCAAATCCCGCTCCCGTTTCTCATTTCCTGCGAAAGGGGGGATTCTGCCTTTGTCATGGTTTTGTACCCTCTTGACGATTGGCAGTTTTCTGAGGAATAATGAAGGCGTAAACCAAACCCGGCGGGACTTCCCGCGCATTAGGAGGTAAACATTATGGCAGAAATCAAACGCTTTAATTTTAATCAGGTAGCAGCAGATCTTGGTTATGTGGCTGAGCCCGGCCCCGGTGGTCCCGGTGGTCCCGGTGGTGGCAAGCCCGCAGGTGGTCCCGGTGGCCCCGGCGGTGGCAAGCCCGCAGGCGCCCCCAATTTCAGCGATCCCGAGCTGATCAAGAAGAACGCACAGCGTTTTAAGGTCATGTGGCCCGACGAGCGTTCCATGCGTCTGCTTGACTATTTCAACGATTATGTAGAGTCCGGTGCCCCCATCGACTTCGAGGGTCACTCCATCTGCTGGGCTATGATCGCTCTGCAGCAGAAGCTGCTGAAGAATCAGGTTCTCATGTATATGCCTCCCTTCGGCAAGAGCCTTGAGATGCTTCCCATGAAGCGGGTGGCAGAGCCCAAGGACAACCCCATGATGAAGTTCGACGTCACCGAAGAGGGCAATGACGTTCGCATTGTTGTCACCCTGCTGGGTGGCGGCAACCCCGATCCCTTCCAGATGTCTCTGGGCGATGTGGAGATCAAGGAGATCGGTTCCGGCAAGAACATCTGGCTGGAGCTGGTCGGTGGCCACTTCCTGTTCATGTTTGCAATGCCCAAGACCTTCGGTGGCGACTGCAACACCATGTACTATAAGGAGGGTGGCGAGACCTGGTACTGTGTCGCTTCCAACGATCCCGCCGTCAAGGTGGGCGACAAGCCCGAAAAGAGTCCCTTCGAGGCTTAACATAACATCCTCTTTTCTTTAGTCGTAGGGCGGATACGCATTTGCGTGTCCGCCTGCGTCATAACAACCACCGTAAAGGAGCAGCTGTATGAAATATCCCCTTCTCTCCAGTCCCCTGAAGATTGGAAACCTTACTCTGAAAAACCGTATGATCTCCGCCCCCACCTCCCTTGCGGAGCTTGGCCCCGGCGGTGTATTTACCAAAGAAAACATTGCATACTATGAACTCCGCGCCAAGGGTGGCGCTGCAATCGTCAATCTGGGCGAGGCCGTTGCCCACGGTGCCACCGGCCCAGATCACCCCTCCATGATCACTCTGGATAATCCCAGCGCAGTTCCCTCCCTGTTCGATGCAGTCGCTGCCATCCACAAGCACGGTGCCTATGCCTCCATCGAGTTCGGTCACGGTGGCAAGCGCTGTAACCCTGCGTTTCTTCCCGGCAATGTACTTCCCATCGGCCCCTGCGACATTTTTGACGACAAGGGCAATAAAACCGTCCGGGGTATGGACAGAAAACTGATGGACGACGTGATCGGCGGCTACCGCCGCTCCGCAGCCAACTGCGCCGCTGCCGGCATGGACATTCTCACCATCCACCTGGGCCACGGCTGGCTGCTGGGGGAATTTCTCTCCGAGCTGAGCAACCACCGTACCGATGAATACGGAGGCAGCCGGGAAAACCGGTGCCGTTTTGTCATCGAGGTGCTTCAGGCCGTCCGTCAGGGAGCACCCAAATGTCTCATTGAGATCCGCATCTCCGGTTCCGAGTTGACCCAGGGTGGCTACGACCTGACCGAGGGCGTGGAGCTGTGTAAGGTTCTGGAGCCTTATGTGGACATGTACAACATTTCCGCCGGTGTTATGGAGGATCTGTTTACCTGGATCCTGATGCACCCCAGCATGTTTGTTCCCGACGGATGCAATGTTTATCTGGCAGAGGCCGTTAAGAAGGCCGTCAGCAAGCCCGTGTCCTGTGTCGGTGCCCTGGGCGATCCCGACCAGATGGAGGAGATCCTCCGCACCGGCAAGGCAGACATGATTGCGCTGGGACGTGGCCTTGTGGCTGACCCGGATCTGCCCAAAAAGGTCATTGCAGGAAAAAAGGAGGACATCCGCCGCTGCCTCAGATGTTATACCTGTCAGGGTCAGATGATGAAGACCCGGAATATCATCTGCTCCGTCAACCCGGTGATCGGTCAGGAGTTCGACGCAAAATATCGCCTTCCCGCTGCCCGGAAGCACCGTGTGGCCGTGGTGGGCGGTGGCCCCGGTGGCATGCAGGCTGCCATCACCGCTGCGGAGCGCGGACATGAGGTCACCCTCTATGAAAAGACCGATTCCCTTGGAGGCGCGCTGAAATTCGCAGAGCACGAGGACTTCAAGGTGCTCCTGTTCAAGTTCTCCCAGTGGCAGATCCACACCATGGAGCAGCTTGGTGTCAAGGTGGTTCTGAACTGCAACGTGACCCGGGAGTTTCTGGACAGTCTGGATGTTGATGACGTGATCTGCGCTGTGGGTGCCGACCCCATTATCCCCAGCCAGTTCGGTATTCCCGGCGATAACTACGTTCTCGGCACCGATCTGTTTGATGATGGTGTCACCATCGGCAAGCAGGTGGTCATTATGGGCGGCGGTCTGGTAGGCTGTGAGACTGCCCTCCATCTGGCCGAAGAGGGTCACCATGTGACCATTATCGAAATGGCCCCCGAGATTGCTGCGGAAACCACCGCTGCCCATCGCCGTGCCCTGAAGGTTCGGATGGGTCTCCATCCGGATATGGCCGGTGGCACCAATGTAAAGTCAACTCTGGTCCCCCCGGTGCTGGCTACCTCCACCAAATGCAAGGCCATCACCGATCAGGGCGTCATCGCCATCACCCCCGAGGGTGAGGAGAAGCTTTTCCCGGCAGATACCGTTATCTGCGCACTGGGTCTCCGGGCTAGAACCGGTGTTGTGGATCAGCTCCGGGAAACCCGGCACAACTTCATTCCCATTGGCGACTGCATGAAGCCCCAGCAGGTAACACAGGCCGTTCGTGGCGGTTATGATGCTGCTGTTGCCCTGGATTGATCCCCATATTATATCTTTGGCTGCTGCAAACTCCGGTTTTGCAGCAGCCGTTTTTTACATGACAACGCCCCATATCAGGCAGATCACACACATCCCCAGCAGCAGTGCCACCAGAGGCCACACATATTTCATCCACACCCCGTAGGAGACCCGGCCTATGGCCAGTGCCCCCATAACCACCGCCGAGGTCGGGGTGATCAGATTGACGATGCCGGAGGCTGACTGATAAGCAGTCACCACCAGCGCCCGGCTCACCCCGGTCATCTCCGCAAGGGGTGCCATAATGGGCATGGAAAGGGTCGCCAGCCCCGAGGACGAGGGGATCAGGAAGGACAGCACCAGAAACACCCCAAAGGAAAGCAGCACAAAGCCCACGCCTCCGGCCCCACTGAGGGCCTGTTCCCCCCAGTGGAGAATGGTATCGGTAATATGCCCCCGGTTCATAATTACCGTGATCCCCCGGGAGATCCCGATGATAAACGCCACTCCCAGAAGTTCCGATGCCCCGGTCACAAAGCCGTCCACAATGTCCTTCTCCCCCACCCGGCAGACCATGCCGGTGATGACCGCTGCCACCCAGAACAGGGCGGACAGTTCCGGGAACCACCACCCCAGAGTGGGCAGCCATGTGATCCCCATGTCCTGAAAGGGGATCACCCCGTATACCATAATAATAAAAGTCAGAGCAAACAACCCCAGCGCCGTTTTCTGTCTCCCCGTCAGCCCGGCCATATCCTGCCGTACTGCAAAATGTCTCAGATTCTCCTGCCGCTGGGCTGAAACCAGAGAGCGGGCAGGGTCACTCCGTACCCGCTGGCCATAGACCAGTACAAACCCGACGCTTACCCCCAGTCCCAGTATCAGCATCACCAGACGAAGTCCCAGATTTTCTCCCATATTCACCCCGGCAAAGCCCGCTGCGATCCCCGTTGCAAAGGGGTTTACCGTGGACCCAATGACCCCGGCACCGGCCCCCAGCAGGATCACACTCACCGCTGTCAGGGTATCATAGCCCGCTGCCACCATCACCGGGATCAGCAGGGGATAAAAAGCCATGGTCTCCTCCGCCATACCAAAGGTGGTTCCCCCCAGAGAAAACGCAACCATCAGCAGGGGGATCAGAATCACACCTCTGTCTCCCAAAGCCCCCACCATGGCGGAGATCCCTCCATCTATGGCCCCGGTTTTCCCCATGACCCCCAGGAAACCGCCCACCATCAGGATAAACACTGCGATCTCGATGGCCTCATAAAAGCCGTCCAGGGGTGCCAGCATCACTTCCCAGATGCTCTGGCCGTTCCGCTCCACCGGTGCATAGGTGCCTGTGACCGGCGCTCCGTCTGTGCCATACCGGTATGCCCCCGCAGGCAGGATCCATGTCAGCAGCGCCACCACCAGAATCAGGCAGATTAAAATGGTGTTGGCGGAGGGCATTTTCACCTTTTTCATAAATCAGAGTGTAGCCGTGAGAATGGCTTTGATGGCATGCATCCGGTTTTCTGCCTGATCAAACACCACCGAATGTCTGCTCCCGAACACGTCGTCGGATACCTCCCGCAGATCCACGCCCTTTTCCAGCCACTGCTGCGCCAGCGTGGTTCCGGTATCATGGAAGGCGGGCAGGCAGTGCATAAAGATCACCTCCGGGTTTTCCGTATCCTGCAAAAGCTGTTCATTTACCCGGTAGGGGGTCAGCAGCTGTGTCCGCTGGGGGATCTGCTCCTCCTCTCCCATGGAGGCCCAGATGTCGGAATAGACCGCATCTGCTCCCCGGAGGGCACTCCGGTCACAGGTCAGCTGAATCCGGGCACCGGTTTTCTCTCCCTGGGCCTGTACCCGGGCCATGATCTGCTGATCCACGCCGTCGATCAGTTCTTTGGGGCCGTAGCCCACAAAATCCACCCCCATTTTGCAGCAACCGAACATCAGGGCATAGCACATATTATTCCGCACATCTCCCACAAAGGCCAGCTTCTGGCGGGAGAGGGGCTTGTGGATATGCTCCTCCATGGTCATAAAATCCGCAATGATCTGGGTGGGGTGATCGTCATCGGTCAGGCCGTTATACACCGGCACCCCGCTGTATCTGGCCAGTGTTTCCACCACCCGCTGGTCATATCCCCGGTATTCAATCCCGTCAAAAAATCTTCCCAGCACTCTGGCGGTATCTTCCATGGATTCCTTTTTCCCCATCTGGGAGCTGCCGGAATCCAGAAATGTCACATGGCCCCCCTCGTCGTGCACAGCCACCTCAAAGGCACACCTTGTCCGGGTGGAGGTCTTTTCAAAAAGCAGCACAATGTTCTTCCCCCGGAGCATATCCCCGGGG
>CAZFGL010000003.1:9618-42707 GCA_964518645.1 uncultured Oscillospiraceae bacterium
GGGGGTAAAGTCCATCAGTGTCAGAAATGATCTTCCTTTTAAATTTACAGGCATGTTTTTTCTCCTCCTATTTTTTAATCCCGCCACAGGGGCATGGTCATACACCGGGGGCCACCCCGTCCCCGGGACAGCTCCGAACTGGGAATGGTCAGCACCTCTACCCCATATTCCCGAAGCAGTCCGTTGGTCACCGTATTCCGGTCATAGGCCACCACCCGTCCCGGCCCAATGGCAAAGGTGTTGGATCCGTCGTTCCACTGTTCCCGGGCGGCATCGATCACATTCCCGCCCCCGCAGGGGATCAGGGTCACCTGGCTCAGCCCCAGATGTTCCATCAGAATATGGGCCAGATCCGCTCGCTCCTGGGTTATGGTCAAATGGCCGTCTCCTCCCTTTTCCAGCACAAACACCTCCATGCTTCCCCGGATATTGGGGTGCACCGTAAACTTGTCCCGATCCACCATGGTAAACACCGTGTCCAGATGCATAAAGCTTCGGGACTTGGGAATATCAATGGCAAGCACCCGGGAAAAGCCCAGCTCCAGAAGTTCCTTGGCCAGAAGCTCAATGGCAAAGGGTGTCGTCCGCTGGGAGATCCCCACTGCGGCCACCTGGTCACTGAGGATCAGAATATCTCCCCCCTCCAGGGATTGCTCCATGGTTCTGCTGTACAGCCGGGGAACTGACCGGTATTCCGGATGATAGCGGAAAATATATTCCCCGAACAGGGTCTCCCGGTTTCTTGTCCGGCTGTGCATCCGGTGCAGCGCCACCCCGGAGCCAATGCAGGCAAAGGGATCCCGGGTGAAATAGAGATTGGGCATGGGATCGATCACAAAGGGATAATCCCCCTCCAGATAGTCTGTCAGGTTCTTTTTTCCGTAGCCCCGGATCTGGGATTTCCGAACCCCCGCCATCATGGCAAGTACCATGTTTTTTACGGACATGTCCATAAAATATTCCGTCATGCGGCCGGTTCGCTTCTCCCCCCGGATCCCCGCCTCCTGAAGATAGTCCAGTACAAACCGGTGTCTCAGTTCTTCATCGGCCAGGGTCTGCGCCACCAGATCCTCCAGATACACCACCTCTGCCCCCTGCTCCCGAAGCAGGGCAGCAAACCGGTCATGCTCCTGCTGGGCCTGCTGCAAATATGGAATGTCGTCAAAAAGCAGCCGATCCAGATGTTCCGGCATCAGGTTCAGCAATTCCTCCCCGGGCCGGTGCAGCATCACCCGCCGCAGAGGGCCGATCTCAGAGAACACTCTGATCATATCCTTCAAGTGTATACACTCCTTTCCTTTTCTCAGGACCAGTATGTCCCCGGAGCAAAAAAACATGTAAAAAATCCGAACCGTTTTTTCCGGTTCGGATCCATATAAAAAGGGCGCACTGCAAATTGCTCTGCAGCACGCCCGGGAAGGAATGTCTTTACTTATCCATATAGCGATCGTAAGCGTCCTGCTTGATCTCAATGGCACGGGTCAGACCCATTTCACGAACAGCCTCTTCGTAAGCTTCATACTCGGTTTCAATATCCATGTCGCCGGTGATGAACTTGTCACGGCACTCCAGGGCATAGGACTCATAGTCGCCTGCCAGCTTGGAGATCTCATAGCTCTCGTCAATGGTCAGCTGTGCAACGTAGGGATATGCATCCCGGTTGTCACGGCTGTTTGCCCACACGTCGAAGCAGCCAGCCTCATGCTCGTTGAAGGATACCAGCAGCTTGGAGTTGGATGACCAGGAGGGAGTGGAGTTACGGCCGGTGTAGAAGGAGATTGCGTCGCCGGCTGCCAGATCGGGGTTGTTCAGTACAGTGTCGGTGAACTGGGGCTTGCCGTCCACGACCTCACAGGACAGACCCTCAACGCCATAGTTGGCCAGCTGAATGCCCTCATCGGTGAACCAGAAGTCGCAGTACTGGATTGCCAGCTCGGGATCCTCGCACTTGGTGGAGATGCTCATACGCTCTGCGCCAAAGTCAAACTGGGTGGTGTCCACATGGGTCTTTTCACCCTCGGTCTTTACGGGGTCAGGCAGACCTACCAGATACAGGTTGGGATCGCTGGACATTGCGGAATACATGCTCAGCATGGGAGCGCCGTTGAAGAATACACCGCAGTTGCCGGAGGTGATCTCAGCCATGCCGGAGGGATCCATTGCGCCGGGCGCATTGGCAAAGTCTCTGGAGATCAGCTTCTCCTCGTACCACTGGTGGAGCATGGTCAGATACTCCTTGTAGCCTTCGCCGGTAATGCCGTCCTTAACAACGCCGTCCTGAACCATCCAGTAGCTTTCCTTTGCGTTGGTGGCCAGCATGCAGGCGATGCCGTAGCCGGCAGCAAGGAAGTTGTCGTTGCCTACAGCCGCGGAGTCCAGATAAATGGCGGTGGTACAGCCATAGTTGCTCTGGATGTTCAGCAGCAGGTCATGGAGTTCGTCATAGGTGTCGATCTCAGTGTTCTTCAGACCCATCTCGTCCAGCCAGTCACCACGGGTGATCATGCCGAAGAAGGGGCCGATAAAGTCACTCATCAGTTCATAGAAGCCGGAGATGTGACCTTCAGCGGTGGTGGTTGCAGTCTCCAGGAAGGTGGTGGAGGTGCGGTACTTGTTGTAGTTGGGGAACAGATCCACATAGTCCTCCAGGGGAACAATGATCTCTTCCTCGATGGCATTGTCAGCGCCGTCAGAGTACAGGGTGCTGAAATTGCCGAAGATATCAGGATAGTCCTGTGCAGCGATCATCAGGTTGAACTGCTCGTTGGCAACCATGAACTCAGCCTGAATAAAGTCCAGAGTAACGCCGGTGAGTTCGGCAGCCTTCTGGAAGTGGGGGTAGTCGAAATAGCCGTTGGGTGCAACGCTGGAAACAGCGCCGCCGGGCTTCTGCTGCCAGTAGGTAAGGGTCACGCCCTCTTCACTGAGGGGCAGCTCCATGGGGGGGATCTCCACTGCCTCCAGTGCAGCCTCTACTGCACTGCCCTCCACGGCGGAGGGGGTGTCGTCTGCGGGTGCTTCAGGAGCCTCCGGAGCCTCAGGCGCTTTGTCGGACTGGGCAACGCTCTGGGCAGGTGTGCTTGTCTCGTTGTTTCCGCAGCCTGCGAAAAGACCCAGTGCCATGGTCAAAACCAGAAGCAACGCAAGGACACTTTTAAATTTGGTCATGATTCTTTCTCCTTTCATCATTATATGACGACTTTGTAAAATCTCAACACAGACTTCACACTATCTTCATATTTTGCACTCAGTATAGCAGATTTTTTCCCCGCTGTCCAGCAAAAACACGACTTTTCCGTTCCCTTTCCCACTTTCCCGGGGAGCACCTGAAAAATCCGCTGATTTTGCTGGATAATCCCGGGGAAAAATGCGCAAAAAAGTGAATGCCAAGTTCGGATTGTGATACTTGTTTTGCAGAAAAAATCCAGTTAAACTTTAATTAAGCAAACCGCAACCACACGTTAGGAGGAATCACTATGGCTTATAAACACCCGCCTATGGACATTCTGCACATGGCTGACGTGGTGGAAGACACCACCGCCATTGCCAACATCATGGGCAGCTTCACCTTCCTGAACTGCTACAAGCTCCACGAGCGTCAGTTCCGGGACTGGAGTAAAAACGAGCCCACCCTGACCCTGAACGGGGGCAAGTATGTGGGCTACGAAGCCGTCAAGGGCTTTATGGTAGACTACAATCAGGAGCAGACCAGATGGGCCAACCAGGTCATGCGTGGACTTTATCCCGATGAGCTGGGTGGCAAGTCCGACGAGGAGATCTGGGCTGTAGGCGCAAACACCGTCCTGACCATGACCACCCCCCTGATCGAAGTGGCCTTCGACGGTCAGACCGCCAAGGGTCTCTGGTACGTTTACGGTTCCACCACTGAGGTATACGGTCACGGCCCCAAGGCCGCATGGAACTTTGGCCGCTGCGCAGTGGACTTCATTAAAGAAGATGGCCAGTGGAAGATCTGGCACATGATCATGTTTACCGATATTGCCTGCCCTCTGGGTGGCAACTGGGGCAGAGACGAAATGTATGCCCACGAGGGTGTTGAGACCCCTGAGCCCACCGTTAAGCAGGAATTCTATAAGAGCTACGGCCCGGATTATGTTTCCCTGGTGAATCCCCCGCTCCCGGAGCCTTATGACACCTTTGCCAACACATTCAGCTATTAAGGAGGTGCAGCGTTATGCCGAAGAACATCAGAGAATTTACCCCCGAGGAGAAGATCCAGCGGGCGTATGATATAATCCAGATCAAGAATGTAATGGCCAGACATGCCTTTTACCATGCTGCCTCCCGTCATGACATCGAGATGGAGACCCTTTGGGCCCACAACGCTCCCAACGTAAGCTGGGGCAACATGGGTGGCTTCCAGATCGGCCGTGATGTGGTGTGGGATTTCTATGTAAAGCCCCACATCGGAAAGACCTGCAAGCCCGGCGAGGCCTTTATGCACACCCTGACCACCCCCCTCATTGAGATTGCAGGGGACGGCCAGACCGCTCAGGCCATGTGGTATACCCCCGGCTACGGTACCGGCGCCGGCCCCGATGCACCTGCTGACGCACCCAAGAAGGGCGAGTGGATGTATGAGAGATATGCCATCGACTTTATCAAAGAGGATGGAGAATGGAAGATCTGGCACTTCTTCGTAGGCACCGACTTCAGCTTTGAGGCCGGCACTGCATATGAAGAAAAGGCTATGCCCCCCATGGGTGAGAGAAAGCCCCAGCGTGGCGTGCTGCCGGTACCCGGCATCTACACCAGCAAATACGGCTGGAGTGCATATCCCCACTTTCCCCAGCCCTATGAGACCTGGACCCCGGAGATCAGCTATGGTCCCGAGCCCTTTATGAAGGAGGATTAACCCATGACCGAACTTGAACTCAGAGCCCATCGTATTGAGGCCATCGGTGCCATCGAGAATGTAATGAGCCTCCACGCTTACTATCATGCTGCTGACCAGAACCGGGAGGAACTTCTGAACACATGGAGCCAGGAGCGTGGCCCCGAAGTTATCTGGAGCCAGAACTTCGGCCGCTGGCAGGGTATGCACAAGCTGATGCCCATGTATGCAGGCGACAACAAATACACCGACGGCGACTGGCTGAAGGAAAAGATCATCAAGGCGCATCCCGAGCTGGCTGAGGCCCTGAAGGATATTGACGGCCGTGCCCTATCCGAGATGCCCGTACATACTCTGGCTTCCCCCATTATTGAGGTGTCCGCTGACGGTATGAGCGCCAAGGGCGTCTGGTACACCCCCGGCTTCGCACTCCGTCACGACTATGTAAACGGCACCGCCAGCATCACCTGGATGTGGGAGAAATACGGCGGCGATTTCGTCTATGAAAACGGCGAGTGGCGTTTCCTCCGTCTGCTGATCGGCATGGATATGGTAAACGGCGGCGATACCGGTTCCTGGACAGATCCCAAGAAGCCCATGGGTCCCCCGCCTGAGGAGAAGAAGGAATCCGACCCTGACGATCCCGACGGCAAGCGGGGCAAGTCCCCTGCCATGGGCGGTCAGGTCACCGTGGAAAAGGATGAGCCCGGCCGCTACAGCGACTATAAGCCCACCCGTATCCCCACCGAAACCCCCAGGCTTCCTGAGCCCTTCGAGTCTCTGGACAAGACCTGGAGCTATTGATTTTCCCGGGGCTGCTGCCTATGCAGCAGCCCCTTTTCAAATTCACCACAAAGAAACAGGAGGACCCCATATGAAAAGCATTAAAAGCTATGTAATGGATGACCTCTGGGGACACAACCTGATGTCCGGCGACGCCATCCGTGGCTGTGTTCTCGGCACCACCTGCAAGGCCCCTGAACAGCAGAAGGAATACTGTCAGGGAATCTTCACCGTATTCCCCCATATGCTTCTGGCAAATTTCTCCCGGTGGATGTGGCCGGAGGGCACACCCAGAGATTATAACGCCTTTATGGAGAAGAGCGTTGCACCCCTTCAGCAGCAGGTATTCCCCCTGCTGGACCGGGTATTCTCCGGAAACTGCCCGGATGGAGAAAAGGCAGAGATCTTTTCCCAGCTGCTGACGGATCTGATCCCCCGGCATGTACTCACCGGCTTCTATGACTATATGTTCGCCGGTCAGGAGAATCACAAGGACATCAGCACCTTCTGGTCTGAGGTCACACCCCTGCTGGGCATGACCCGGCACCTGATCCATGCCGCCTATCAGGGTATGAATCCCGAGGAAAAGGCCGAGGCATTCCTGTATCTGGGTGCCAGATACCCCTTCCTTCTGGTCAAGCGCTGGTACGACTGGCAGGAGGGCAAGGAGAAAATGGAGATGCCCCCTCCGCCCCCTGAAGCATAAACAGAGCGCCCCCGGAAACAGTTTTTCCGGAGGCGCTTTTCTTAAAACAGGCAGAAAAAAATCCACGGCAAAAGCCGTGGATTTACTGTGTGGCATTAAACTGCACGGGTAACTTTGCCGGAGCGCAGACACCTTGTGCAGACGTATACATGGCGCGGAGTGCCGTCTACAATCGCCTTAACGCGCTTTACATTGGGCTTCCAAGCCTTATTGGAACGTCTGTGAGAATGAGAAACCTTAATACCGAAGGTTACACCCTTGCCACAAAAATCACATTTAGCCACTCTCTGCTCCTCCTCGCCGTAATAAAATGGCGGAATCCTTTCGGAAACCGGGTTATATTTTACCAGAAAATAATAGAAAAAGCAACTTCTTTTTTAGCTTTCTTTTAAAATTTTTCTGCAACCCTTTCAGGAGTGTTGCCAAACCGGTTTTATCGGGGTATAATGGAAAAAAGAACTGAAAGGAGGCTGGCAGACCATGCCAATGTATACCGTTTCCCTCCAGCATCTTGCCGAAGAATTCAAGCTGGAACAGCTGTATAAAGCGTCCGACTTTGAAAAGATTCAGATCACCGTAGAAGATGTAAACCGTCCCGCCCTCCAGTTGGCCGGTTTTTTTGAGCACTTTGAACCGGCCCGGATCCAGGTGATCGGTCTGGTGGAGGATACCTATCTTGCCGGACTGTCCCCGGAGCAGCGGGTGGTAACCTTCGACCGGCTGTTTTCTTACCGTCCCCCTGCGCTGATCTATGCCAGAGGGCTGGAACCCTATGACGAGTGCATGGTTATGGCCCGGAAATATAATATCAGTATTCTCCGCACCCAGGAGACCACCTCTGAGCTTGTCTCCACTCTGATCGCCACCCTGAAGCATTACCTCGCCCCCCGGCTCACCCGCCACGGCGTTCTGGTGGAGGTACACGGCGAAGGTCTGCTGCTTCTGGGCGAGAGCGGCGTCGGTAAAAGCGAAGCCGCCATTGAGCTGGTCAAGCGTGGTCACCGTCTGATTGCGGACGATGCCGTCGAGATCAAAAAAGAGGGCGCTTATCTGCTCACCGGCTCTGCACCGGAGCTGATCCGCCATTATATCGAACTGCGGGGCATCGGCGTAATCAACGTGGCAAAGCTTTTCGGTATGGGCGCCGTCAAGGAATCCTCCAACATCGACATGGTGGTAAATCTGGAGACATGGCGTGAGGACGTGCTCTATGACCGGCTTGGGGTAGACAACCAGTTTACCACCATCCTCGGGGTCAAGATCCCCAATCTGACCATCCCCGTAAAACCCGGCAGAAACCTGGCGGTGATTCTTGAGGTTGCCGCCATGAACAACCGCCAGAAAAAAATGGGCTACAACGCCGCACTGGAATTCACGGAGCAGATCAACCAGCATTTCGACAGAACCATGCAGGCTGACTGACCCGGACAAAGGTATTTTCGGAGCTGATGCACATGTGCATCAGCTCCCGGTTCGTAAACAAGGAGGCGCATCAAATTGAACTCATCCGGCACCACCCTGCTGACTGAGGGCAATATTATGAAAAAGCTGCTGGGATTTGCCGTTCCCCTGTTTTTCGGCAATCTGTTTCAGCAGTTGTACAACACGGCAGACTCCCTGATCGTGGGCAATTTTGCGGGCAGTGACGCACTGGCCGCCGTCAGCTCATCCGGCAGTCTGATTTTCCTGCTGGTGGGACTGTTTAACGGGATCTCCATGGGCGCAGGCGTGGTCATCGCCCGGTACTTCGGCGCACGGGATCGGGAACATCTCTCCCGGGCCATACATACCACCGTATTCTTCGGCATTGTCTCCGGACTTGTCCTGACTGTACTGGGGATTCTGATGACCCCCCTGCTTCTGCGGTGGATGGGAACGCCGGAGTCTGTGCTGCCCCAGTCCATCACCTATTTCCGCATTTATTTTGCGGGCATTCTGGGTCTGGTACTTTACAACATCGCCGTGGGCATTCTACAGGCCATGGGAGATTCCCGGCATCCCCTGATCTATCTGATCATTTCCTCGGCCGTCAATGTGGTTCTGGATCTGTTTTTCGTGGCCGTTCTGGGCTTCGGCGTGGGTGCGGCAGCTCTTGCCACGGTGATCGCACAGGCTCTCAGTGCAATTCTGGCCTTCCGCCGGCTTCTGAAATCTCAGGATGAATGCCGGGTGCAGCCCAGTCTGGTACGGTACGACAGGGACATGCTGAAGCAGATCATGGCCGTGGGTCTCCCCTCAGGACTGCAAAACTCCATCATCTCTCTGGCAAATGTGATCGTCCAGTCCAATATCAACGCCTTCGGTGCCAACGCCATGGCCGGCTGCGGTGTTTATTTCAAGGTTGAAGGCTTCGGATTCCTTCCGGTGACCTGCTTTGCCATGGCACTTTCCACCTTCGTCAGTCAGAATCTGGGGGCAGGTCGGGAGGATCGTGCAAAGCGGGGTTCTCTGCTGGGTATTCTCTGCTCCATGGCCATCGCAGAGCTGGTGGGACTGACCCTCTATCTGCTGGCTCCCTATATTATGTCCGCCTTTAACCGGGATCCGGACGTGGTAGCCTTCGGTGTCAGTCAGGCGCACACAGAGGCTCTGTTTTACTTCCTGCTGTCCTTCTCCCACTGCGTTGCCGGTGTACTCCGTGGCGCAGGCCGTGCCAAAGTCCCCATGATCGTCATGCTGGTCTGCTGGTGCCTGATCCGAATCACCTATATCACCATCACTGTGGCCATCATCCCCGACATCCGTGTGGTATTCTGGGCATACCCCATCACATGGACCCTCAGCGGTATCGCATTTTCCATATATATGATTCGCGGCACCTGGCTGAAGCCCCCAAAGCAGGGCTTTGCTGCATAATACGTTTTCAGAAAAGAGGCATTGCAGCCCTGCAATGCCTCTTCTTGTTCGCATTATTCTGTCTTTTCTCCGTTCTCTGCCGCCCGGTATCGTTCCTTGCCCCACCAGTTCGGCATCAGTTCCTTCAGGGTAACGGTCTGTCTGGTTTCAAAGTCCACCAGGATCTCCATATTCTCATTTTCCTCGTTGAGCTGATAGAAAAACTCCCGGCACGCCCCACAGGGCATTCCACTGCCTCCGCCGTTGGGCGCACTGTCCCGAAAGGCGATCAGTCGCCTGACTTTGGTTTCTCCCCCGTGGAGATACATATTCAGTGCTGCAACCCGCTCCGCACACAGGTTTAAAACACCGCTGCATGACTCAATACAGAACCCTGTATAGATCTCTCCGGATTCACTTTCCAGCGCACACACAACGTGGTGGGCATACACAAAGGGGGACACGTCCCCGGGGCGGTATTCCACCTTCGCCCGCTGATACAATTCTTCCCAAATGTCCATGGCATATTCCTTCCTGCTCCCTCGGGGGAGCTTTTATTATTTTCACGGAATTTGTCGCTCTCCGTGCGACCTTTCAGGTTCCTCTCCGGGCTATAATATGGTCATAAGTTGTTTTTCACTCAGACAGGAGGGCATTATTATGAAAAAGAATCTGACAGAACTCGTTTTTATTCTCGACCGCAGTGGCTCCATGTGTGGGCTTGAGGAGGACACCATCGGTGGCTTTAATTCCATGCTGAAAAAGCAGCAGAACACCCCCGGTGACGCCCTGATCACCACCATTCTCTTTGACGACGGAATCGAGACACTCCATGACCGGGTTTCCGTCCGGGATGTTTCCCCCATGACCGACCGGGATTACACCGTCCGGGGCAGTACCGCACTGCTGGACGCCATCGGCACAGCCGTGACTCATATCGAAACCATTCACAAATACGCCCGGCCGGAGGATGTGCCTGAGCACACCATGTTCGTGATCACCACAGACGGAATGGAAAACGCCAGCCGGAAATTCGGCTACGATCAGGTTCGCACCATGATCGAACAGCACAAGAAAGCCGATGACTGGGAGTTCCTCTTCCTCGGCGCCAACATAGATGCCATCTCCACCGCAGGCCGTTTCGGAATCACCTCCGACCGTGCCGTACAGTATCACTCCGACAGCGTGGGCACCGCCTTGAATTACGAGGTGGTCAGCGATGCCATCTCCTCCGTTCGTTGCAGTGTCCCCCTTTCCGCAAGCTGGAAAGCTCCCATTGACACGGACTACAAAAAACGTAAATTCAGAAAATAACCATAATTGTTCCTTTTCCTTCGTTCGGAACCCCCGAACAGCAGAGCCGCTCCGGAATTTCCCGGAGCGGCTCTGTTTATGATTCCCCGGTCAGCGCTCCCTGCGCTTCCGGCTGAGATTCCGTCAAAAAGCTTTTCATCACAAACCGGATATATTCTTCGATCCGCTCCGTCAGTACAAACCCGGCCTGCATGGTACACCAGGAAAAAACAATGCCCCGGACGCTGGAAATCAGCATGTCACAGAGCTTCTCCGGTGTATACTCTGTGGACACCTCCCCCTTCAGCTGCCCCGCCGTCAGAATGGCGGTAAGCACCCGCTGCATGGGGCGGTATCTGGCCAGCCAGATATTCTGTACGGAATACAATACGCAAAGGGTCTCAAAGTTTGTCTGCTGCATATATTCCGCATATTCCTCGAAATACATCAGCAGCTGTTCCCGGGTGCTGGACAGCCCCTCAAGTCTTGGCTGCACCTCATCCACAAAATAGTGATCCGCTTTCCGCACCACCTCAAAAAGGATCGCATACTTGGAGTCAAAATAGGTGTAGAAGGTACCTACAGACACATCCGCTTCCCGGCAGATGTCCCGGATCGTGGTGGACTGAAAGCCCCGTTCGATCAGCATGTCCATTGCGGTGTGGTAAAGCAGTTCCTTTGTGCGCTCTGCCTTTGTTTTCTTCCGGGGTTTTTCGTCAGCCATACATATCCCTCCAAAATTCACTGGCTTTATTATAACAGCTTCCGAAAAAGGTGTAAAGGCAAAATGGGACTGCCACAGACAATCACACAAAAATGCAGAACCTGATGCAGCTATTCCCCGTTTCACAAATTGAACATGCTCAACATGTTCCTTCGCACGGAATCAAATCGTTGTGTCGTCAACGAAAAGCTGAAACATGTTTCATTTTATCCCCGTAGAAAATACCGGCTCCATTTTAGGGGTTTTTCACAAATTAAAACGCTCAAACCCCTTGTTTTACAAAGTATCTCCCTTTTCCTGGTGGCATTGGGGGCAGTGTCGCCCTGGGACTGCATTGACACAGTTTCCTCCCGGTGCTATAATGGCCCCATAAAACTGAACGTGCTCATAATTTATTCCGCAGGAGGTACTTTCCATGACAGATCTTGAAATCCTGAAAAATGAAATTGACGCATTGAAGCTGGAACTGGAACGGCAGAAGGCCGTCAACGAAATCCAGCAGTGCATGGCCCATTACGAGGCCGTTCACCTGAACCCCGCTTACATCGCCCGCAGCATTGAATGCTTCGCAGACTGGCGGGACGACATCTCCGCCGATGTCAGCGACTGGGGCTGTTTCTTCGGCTATGACGCTGTTAAGGGCTTCTGGGAGAGCCAGACGGGGGATGACCTCCGGGGCGGCATCTTCTTCCACACCCTCTGCTCCCCCTGTATTCAGGTCGCCGGGGACTGCAAGACTGCAAAGGCCACCTGGATGAGCGCCGGCTTTGAGACCATGCCTGCGGGCATCATGGCTGACGAAGCAAAAAGCTTCTGGTGCTGGGGCAAATACGGCATTGACTTTATCCGCAATCCGGAGACCGGCGAGTGGAAGATCTGGCACTTCAAGTGGTTCCGCTCTATCCGCAGTGATTTCTACAAGGACTGGTACTACGATTCTGTCAACACCATGAAGGGGCAGCCCGGCGGTGGCTATGATCATCCCAATCGTCGTCCCTCCTATTATTTCAGACCTTACCGCTATGACGAGATTCCTGCCCCCTTCCCCATGGATCCCGAGCCTTATCAGCACTATGACGGCGACTTCCGCTGGGTATTTGGAAACCGGGAGCTGGAAAAGGAGTATGACGTTCACTATCCCGAGGGCGAATATGAAAAGCTCTTCAATGTGAACTATCCTGAAAACGTCTGATCCGGATGGCTGAGAATGGAGGTTTCATATGGCTAAACGTTACCGCTTTCTCACGTCTCCTCTGGCTGTCCGAAACAAGATTCTGAAAACCCGTCTGATCCATCCGGTGGCGCAACCCCATTTTATGCAGGCCAACGAGACCTACCCGGCCGAGTCCACCGTCAGCTACTACGAAACCAGAGCGAAAAACGGTGCCGCCATGATCTGGCTTCAGGACTGCACCGACATGACCCAGCGAAGCATGCCCAGCGATGTGGGACATTTCAACATGTACAATCTGGACGACAAGGGCGCACAGAACGGGCTGACCGCCTTTGCGGAAAACATGCATCTCTACGGCACACTGGTCTGCCCCGAGCTGAATCTGGGCAGAAGAATGAACCTCTCCTGCAATGATCCCGCATGGCATGTGGAGCTTCCCAGAAGTCTCCCTGCCGCCAACACAGACCCCCGGGTTATTCTGGACAAAAACGGCAACCGGATCCCCCTTTACACCGAGGACAAGGGAGACCTGACCACCGGATTTAATGAGGGCAGCAAATACGAAAAAGGCGCCAAGCCCGCCATGGGCGGCGGTCTCCGGTACATGACCCGTGAACTGATGGATGAATACATCGAGGCCACCATCGTCCACGCAAAGCAGTATCAGCGGCTGAATTTTGACGGCGGTTTTCTGGATCTGAGCCACAATTTCCCCATTGGCCAGTTCCTGCGTCCCTGTGTCAACCACCGCACCGACGAATACGGTGGCAGCTTTGAAAACCGGATCCGGTTTCCTCTTGAGGTGATCCGCCGGCTCCGTGAGGCCATGGGTGAGGATTTTATTCTCTCTATCAACAGCCCCGTACTCAACGGGGACAGCTGCGGCGACGGCATGACTCTGGATGAGCTGGCAGAATTCCTCCGCCGTGCAGAACCTTATGTGGATATTCTTCAGCTCCGCCGCCGGAATCCGGATCACACCAACAGCGATTATTGCGAAGCGGCGGAATACTCCGCCTATCTCAAGGCCCAGGGTGTGAAAATGCCCATCGCCATCAACACCTATTACAAGGATCTGGACAAGATCGAGGCCATTCTTGCAGAGGGCAAGGCTGACCTGATCGCACCGGGTCACCTGTTCATCTGCAACGAGCATCTGGGTGATATTCTGAAAAACGGGAACGGGGAGGATCTCAATCCCTGTATTGAGTGTCATATCTGTCGTGGCACCTCCGGCATTCAGGACTGGCAGTGCCACTGCACCATCAATCCGGAGCTCGGACTTGAGGGCCGTCTGGACAAGATCATTCAGCCTGCCGGGAAACCGAAACGGGTAGCCATCATTGGCGGTGGCCCCGGGGGTATGAAATGCGCCATGTACCTGAAAGATCGTGGTCACACCCCGGTCATTTACGAAAAAGCCGATGCCCTTGGGGGACAGATCCGTATGTCGGAGTATGCAGATTTCAAGTGGGAGCTGCTCCGGTATCTGAACTATCTCCGCGCCCAGGTGGAGAAACGTAACATTGAAGTCCATCTGAACACTGAGGCCACCCCGGACATGATCCGGGAGGCAGACTACGACGTGGTGATTTCCGCACTGGGTGGAAAGCCAAAAGCCCCCAATATTCCCGGCGTGGAAAACGCCCGGTGGAACCCGGTGAATATTTACGGGAAAGAGGATCAGATCGGGAAAAACGTGGTGGTCATCGGGGGCGCTTCCTCCGCCACGGAAGCCGCAGTCTATCTCAGCAAGCAGGGGCACAACGTGACCCAGCTCTCCAGAAAGAACTGCCTTGGCTATGACCTGAACCCCATTCGTATGGTTCCCTATATGAATGTGCTGGCCAATCTGAACAATGTAACCCCCTACTACAAGACAAAGACGCTGAAAATCGGGAAAAACTACGTCACCTTCCTGAATCAGCGGGGGGAGCGGTGTACCCTTTCCTGTGACGATGTGGTTGCCTCCGGTGGCATTGCCCCCCTGCAGCAGGAGGCCATGGCCTTCCACGACTGCGCCGATGAATTCTACCTTCTGGGTGACTGCCGCAGTCCCGGCACCATGCGTCACGCCATTCGGGATGCCTTCGGCATCGCCATGCAGATTTAACTTCTTCTACCTTCCTATAAACGAAGAACCTCCCGGTTTCCGTGCCGGGAGGTTCTTCGCAGTTTTCTGGTATCATTCATTCTTTGTCCCCTGTCCGGGGAAATCAATGGGTATAAGCGTAAGCCTTCTCAGGGTCAATGTATTCTTCCAGCTGCCGGAAGGTAATGCACTGGCCACCGTTGTCATAAATGGCCTTGATCTGATCCTCAAAGGGCATGGGCTCAGGCATCATACCGGAACCGTCCACCTGATGCTTCACCATCAGCAGGATCTTGCCTCCCTCTGTTGCATCGATCAGGGTCTTGAAGTCCCCTTCGTTCATCGCTGCCACGTTGGGCACGATCATGGGCGTATCCAGATAGGGATCATAGGGTGCCGAACCCAGCAGCTGACGCTCTGCCCCCTTCAGTTCGCCCCGGCCCCAGCGGTAGCCCTCTGCCCGGAGCACGTCCTCCATGTGTCTGGTACAGCCTCCGCCGGGATAACCGAAGGTGATGGGCTTGGGAATGCCGTACTGGGCACAGCGTTCATCAATTCCCCGGATCTCCTCCAGCATGGCTTCATCATCCATGGCATAAAGATTTACGGGGTGATGCCAGGAATGGTTGGCGATCTCATGTCCCCGGTCACTGAGTTCCCTGATCTGCTCCCAGGTCATAAATCTGGTTTTGTCCTCAAAGCCGGGGCCACCACCCATGGGGTGGGCCATTTCCGTGGTGAACAGAACCGCCTTGCCACCGTATTGCTCCAGTACCGGGCAGGCAATGGTGTAGTGGTCGATGGTGGAATCATCGAAGGTCATCAGCACAAGCCCTCTGGGGATGGGCTTTTTCACAGGATCCGACGCCTTCAGCGCCTGCGCAAGCTGGTCATAGGTGAACCCCAGTTCCTCCTGCATGGCACTGTTGTCCACGGTCTCCCCCTTCAGCAGGGATACCATGATATTCGTCAGCCGTACATTCATACCGGGAGGGCCTCCCATGGGCTTACCACCGGGGCCGCCGGGACCACCCGGGCCACCGGGTGCATCCATCTCTCCCGGAGGGCCCATTTCCGGGTAAAGCTCCGGCATCAGTCCCCGGAAATCCCGGAGTGCCTCATATCTGGCGGCATCCAGACTGCGCTTTTTCTGGTCGTACTGCTGAAGCGCCTTTGTCAGTTCCATTGCTGTCATACTGTATCCTTCCTTTCATTCATGTAGGAATTTCAAACACATTTCCGGACTATGGATATATCATGCAATTTTTGTTCCATAATACCACAAAAGCTTCGGCTTCTCAATATCATTTCCGTAGAAATGAACCGGTTCAAATTTGTTCATTATCACGAACGGGTTTCTATTGTGCCGAAATCCCCCCTGTGATATACTGAATGTAATTGAACACGTTCGAGTTTTAACCAGAAAGGAGAAGTATCATGAAAAAACTGTTGTCCCTGTTGCTTGCACTGTGCATGCTGTTTGCGCTGTTTGCAGGCTGCGGAACCGAAGCTTCGGCTCCCACCACATCCGATGAGTCCGTGGCATCCACCCCTGTCGCCCCTCAGGAGGCTCAGGAGCCTGTTTCCGCAGCACCGGAAACATCCGCAGAGTCCGCAGACATGCCCGTTTCTGCCCAGGAACCGGAAGAGGCAGAAATTCAGGTGTCCTACCCCCTGACCGAAGAGGACATCACCCTGACCTATATGAACCGGGAATATCCTCTGGTTACCTCCATGCTGGAGGACGAGGTCTGGAGCAACCACCTGCTGCTGAAAGAAGCAGAGAAGATCACCGGGGTTAAGATCGACTACATCCCTGTGGCCGCCTTTAACACCGGAGAGGTCTATGCCCTGAGCTATGCCTCCGGAGACTATTACGACATCTATTACTGGGGCGTTTATCAGTATTCCAAGGGCGCTGACGGCGCTGTTGAGGACGAGATCTTCATTCCCCTCAATGACCTGATCGACGAGTACGCCCCCTATTATAAGCAGGCCCGTGAATCCTCCGAGGACATTATGCGGGACACCATCTCTGATGAGGGTAACATCGTCTCCTTCTATGTGCTCAACGCCGAGAACGTGTACAACGGCATGGGCTATATGACCCGGCAGGATCTGCTGGACGAGGCCGGTCTTGACATTCCCAAGACCTATGACGACTGGTATGAAATGCTCACCGCTTACAAGTCCATGGGTGTCACCACCCCCAGCTACAATATCGGCGATATGGGCGGTCTGTTTTTCGGTGGCTTCGGCTTTGAATACAACTGGATCGACTTTATGAACACCCCCTTCTTCCAGATCGACGGGAAGGTTCAGTTCTCTCCCTTTGCAGATAATTTTAAACTGATGCTGGAAACTACCGCGAAGTGGTATGAAGAGGGTTTGATCCTTCAGGATTTCTACTCCATGCACGACATGAGCGATACCCAGGCCAAATACTACACCGGCGAAACCGCCCTGTGGACATCCTATGCCAACGCAGTGAATGTATTTGCCAACAACACCACCATTGAGTGTGCCTCTGCGGTTCCCATTCCCAACCCGGTTCTGAAGGAAGGGGATCAGATCCACATTGCCATTTCCGACTCTCTGGTGGGTAACGACTGCGGTGCCATCTCCACCACCTGTGAATATCCGGAACTGGCAGTTCAGTGGCTGGACTTCTGGTACAGCCCTCAGGGTCGCCAGCTGCTGGATTACGGCGTGGAAGGGGTCAGCTTTGAATTTGTGGACGGCCAGCCCCAGTTTACGGACGTTGTAACCAACAATCCCGACGGTCTTACCACCGAGGCAATTCAGGCTTTCTATCTGGGCTACAACTTTGCGGGCATGTTTGACCCCACAGTTATGCTCACCACCTATGACGAGGGTCAGCTGAACGCCATCGACGTATGGACCAGCAACATCGACACCCAGTGGAATTACCCCACCGGTGCAACCCTGACCGCCGCCGAGGTGGAGGAATACAACGGCATTTACAGCGACATTTCCACTTATCTCTCCACGGAGGCCGTCTCCTTCGTTACCGGTGCCCGTAGTCTTGACACCTTCGGTGATTTCATCGACACCCTCAAGTCCATGAACGTTGAACGGTGCATTGAGATCAAGCAGGAGGCACTGGATCGCTATTACAGCAAATCTCTGAGCTGATTTTCTGAACACCTGCAAAAAGAGCGATACCCCAAAAGGGTATCGCTCTTTCCTGTTTTAATCTAACACGCAAAGCCCACGGGCATCTCACTTCCGAAGCCGGAAGAGGAATACCAGAGAGCAGATGGTGGTCACAAGCTGTGCCAACTCACCCACAATGTTGGATGCAGAGGGGAGCAGACCGTACAGCATATCAATATCCGAGCCAACCATGTCTTCCAGTATGTAGAACATCTCGTACACCACTTCCATGATCAACCCGCTGCCGACAACGGTAAAAATGAAGGAGATCAGCGCAAACAGCGCAGAAATAATCAGAATGACAATGCAGAACATTCCCGGTCTCATGTCGCCATTCTCTCCCTGAACCGCCTTTCTGGCTCCCAGCACAGGCTTGCGCAGCTGTCTGAGATAAACAACTCTCAGCACCGGGACAGTTATCAGTAAAAGGGCAATCAGGATTCCGGCTCCGATCATCTCGCCCGCTTTGATGGTCAGTCCCACCACAAACAGTCCGCCAATTGCAAGCACACCGATGAGGATGTACCCCAGCACCAGTTCGATCTTCAAAATGACACTGATAAAGGTAAAACCGGTAGTGGTCAGACGGCCTTTCCGTCCTCCCGCAACGCAGAGCCAGCAGCCAATACAGATAAAGAGCGTGGGGAGCGCCCCAAGCAGATCCCAGTTGATAAAATCAAATACCACAGAAATACTCATGGCAATGGTCAGCACCAGCGCCAGCACACTGCCACACAGTTCCTGAACCTGTCTTGTCGCCCAGCTTATAGGGGGATATGCTTCAATTGGCGGAGCCACAGGGGGTATAAAAACTGTTCTGTTGTCTGCGGGGTCGGCTGTATAACCGCTACCTCCTCCGGTTACAGTTCCGGGGGTAAAACCGGTACTTCCGCAGCGACTGCCGCATCCGGGGCAGAAGCTGGTACCGGGCTTCACCGCCCGACCGCATACAGGGCAGGTCTGTTCCGGGGCAGCAGAAACCGCCACCGGCATTGCGTTGCCACATTTGGGGCAGAATTTTCCTCCGGCTTTCACCTGCTGTCCGCAGTTTGGACACGCACGATATTCATCCATGGTGATTCCTCCTTTAGCTTTTCCTTTTTCCAGTTTGGTTCCTTCCCCAAAACTGGAAATCTATACCCCTATTCTCCCACTTCACCAGACAAAAATCAAGTATAAATGATTACTCTCCGCATTTCTTTCCAGAAAAAAATGCAGAGCATCCCACAAAAAAGCGGGAATGCCCTGCACATTGATTCAATTTGGTTCCTCCCCGGTCAGCAGGGGGCGCACCCGCTCCCGGAACACATCCAGAATGGGGTTCCCGTGGTTCTTGGGATAAATTAGTGCCATTTGCAGCTTTGCATATTCCGTAGGCAGATGAAGCACGGTCAGATTGGGGTTATTCAGCTTTTTCACCACGGACTGGGGCAGGATCATGGCGCTTTCCCCGGTCTCCACCGTGGTGGTCATATCACTGAGGCTGGCGCAGAAACGGATCTGAGGTTCCAGATTCAGATCGCTGAGGATCCGGATAATATGATACAGTCCCTGAGGCTCCTGATCCACCAGGATCAGCCCCCGGTTCATAATGATCTGGCTGTGCTCCCCTTCCCGGTGATCATTGGCGCTGCGGAATGCCAGCACCATCTCCTCCTGCAGTAACACATCCTGGGTCATATCTGTCCGGAGTTCCAACTCCCGATCCAGTACCAGTGCACAGTCCAGTGTCTTATCGCTCAGGCTTTTCATCAGTTCCTGATAATCCCGCTTCCGAACCAGCACCCGCAGTCCGGGGTATTCCCGGCGAAGCTCAAACAGCATCTCCGTGATCTGGGTTCTCCGCTGGGCAGTTTCCAGCACCCGGGCATCTATCCCCAGATTCAGATGCATGGCCCGCTGATTTTCCACCACCTGATTGCGCACCTCAGGCAGCATTTTCTCCCACCGGGAGATCAATTCCTTGGCACTGATCTGAAGGGCCTTGCCCGCCTCGGTCAGGGTGACCTGCCGGGTGGAACGATGAAACAGCGGCACCCCCACTTCCTGCTCCAGATCTGCAATCTGACGGGAAAGCGCCGACTGGGACAGGAACACACTGCTGGCTGCACGGGAGAAATTCAGGGTATCTGCCACCGCAATAAAATATCGAAGCTGACGAATTTCCATAAGCTCACCTCTTACATGTTATCATAGCATAATTTCCCCCGGGTTGCAATTCGATTTATGCATGGAACTCATAAATCTGCGAAAAATAAAAGAAAACCGTGATTTCACTTTTTCTCTGGCATTCCGTATAATCAACATGGAATTATAAGAAAGGAAGCTTATATTTATGACTGAATTCGAAGAATTATACGCCCAGAAGCGGCGTTCCATGGAAGAAGTTCTCAGCAGCATCCGCTCCGGCGATGTGATCTTTACCACAAACAATTATTCCGAACCCGGCGGCATTCTGGCCCGCCTCCACGAGATCGCCCCCAATGTGGAAAACGTGAAGATCTGGAAGGGCCGCAGCGGTCTTTACCCCTTTATGGTGGACCCTGCCATGAAGGGCCATGTGGAAATGTACAACTATTTCTTTGGCCCCACTTTTTATAAGCAGTCCCTGCCCATGGGCCTTGTAGACTATGTCCCCTCTGATCTTCAGAGCTATTACACCGTGGCAGTCTCCGGTCATCCCTCCAATGTGGCCATCTCCGCAGTGACCCCTATGGACGAAAACGGTAATTTCCACGTTCCCATGAATCACGCCGCTGACGGTCTCGGCATGCTGGCCGCACTGGAACAGCATCAGCGGATCATTCTGGAGGTAAACCCCAACCTGCACCACATGCACGGTTCCGTGGCCATCAACATCCGGGACGTGGACATGCTGGTAGAGGTGGATCGTCCGGAATATGTGATCCCCAGCATGGAATCCACCGATGTGGAAACGCGCATTGGCGAGGCTGTTGCATCCCTGGTAAAGGACGGCGACACCATCCAGCTGGGCATCGGCGGTATCCCCAACGCAGTTGGCTCCTTCCTGAAGGACAAGAAGGATCTGGGCATCCACACGGAGATGTTCACCACCTCCATGATGGAGCTGGTCAAGGCCGGTGTCATCAACGGCAGCCGCAAGACCTTCGACAGGAACCTCCATGTATGTGCCTTTGCCGAGGGCGTTCCGGAGCTTTATCCCTTCCTCGCCTCCCGTGAGGACTGCATCCTCCGCTCCGGCCGTGACGTGGTAGATCCCTTTAACATTGCCCGTCAGGACAACATGGTCTCCATCAACACTCTGGTGGAAATGGATCTCACCGGTCAGGTTTGCGCCGAGTCCGTAGGCCCCAGACAGATCTCCGGCTCCGGCGGTGCTTTCTGCTTTGCCTACGGCACCTACCGCAGCAACGGTGGCCGCAGCATTCTGGCCTTCTCCGCCCGGAGCAACAAGGGTCAGAGCAAGATCAAAGGCACCCTAACCCCCGGTGCCGTGGTCACCGTTCCCAGAAACTATACGGATTATATTGTTACGGAGTACGGCATCGCCAAGCTCAAGGGCAAGACCCTCTCCGAACGTGCCCGTGCCCTGATTTCGGTGGCCCATCCCGACGACCGGGAGGAACTGCTCCAGCAGGCAAGAACTCTGAAGTATCTCTGATTCATTCTCCTTTTATAATGGGTGTGCCGCAGCTGTCGGCACGCCCATTCTCTTTTCCTCTTTCTTTTCTCAGCCCATTGCCTTTATTCCCGAAAAATGATATACTCCACAAAATAGTATTTTTAAAGAAAGCGAGGCAGTCGTATGGGCATCCGTTATACACCGGAAATGGCGAAAATCGCACTGGGGCAGGAAAAGGCTCCCCTTGTACTGAAAAACGGCAAAATCCTTCAGGTTTTCACCAATGAGCTTCTGGAGGGGGACATTGCCATTGCAGAGGGGATCATTCTGGGTGTGGGCAGCTACGAGGGCATCCGGGAGATCGACCTGAATGGGAGCTATGTGTGTCCCGGCTTTGTGGACGCCCATCTCCATCTGGAATCCACGCTGGTGCATCCCGGAGAACTGATCCAGCAGGCAGGCCTGCAAGGTACCACCACCTTTATTGTAGACCCCCACGAGGCCGCCAACGTCTCCGGCAGGGATGGCATTGATTTTATTCTCCGGGAGACGGAGGATGCCCAGGCCAATGTCTACCTTATGGTTCCCTCCTGTGTCCCCGCCGGTCCCTACGAGGACAACGGCTTCACCCTGAACGCCTCGGACATGGAAACCTATCTGGACAACCCCCGGGTTCTGGGACTTGGGGAAGTCATGGACTGCGGTGCCGTTCTCTCCTGCGACAGCCAGATGACCGGAAAACTGGATCTGTTCCGAAACAAGATCATCGACGGCCACGCCGGGTACCTTGGGGAAAAGGAAACGGGCTGCTACGCACTGGCCGGGATCCAGACCGATCGCGAATGCTGCACCTTTGAGGACGCCCTCCGGGAGATGCGGGCAGGGATGCAGATCCTGATCCGGGAAGGCACCGCTGCCAAAAATCTGGAAGCCATTATCCGGGGTGTCGTGGCTCATCACCTTCCCTGTCACCAGCTGGCGTTCTGCACCGATGACAAACATATTGAGGACATCGTTCGGCAGGGCCATATCAGCGCCCATGTGCGAAAGGCCATCCGTCTGGGGCTGGATCCCATTGAGGCCTATAAAATCGCCTCCTTCTACCCGGCACGCCGTTACGGACTCCATCATCTGGGTGCCATTGCCCCCGGCTATCAGGCAGACCTTCTGATCCTGTCGGATCTGGAGCAGGTGGAGATCCGGCAGGTATTCCACAGGGGACAGCCCGTCACCCGGGGGGAGATCCGGAAAAACCCGGTGCCGCCCCAGCTTCTGAACACCGTACACCTGAACCTCTCCAGTGAAGATGCCTTCCGGCTCCCTCTGACCGGCAGCCGTGCCCGGGTCGCCCAGGTGATCCCCGGGGAGATCCTGACCCGAGAGGCCACAGAGCAGGTACGCACCCGGGACGGTTGTTTTGTCCCGGATGAGACCCTTCAGAAAATCGCTGTGCTGGAACGTCATCACGCCACCGGTAAAATGGGGCTGGGCATTGTAAAGGGACTGGGTGTCCGGGGCGGTGCCATCGCCTCCACAGTAGGGCACGATTCCCACAATCTCATTGTGGTTGGGGACAACGACCGGGACATGTACCGGGCTGCACTGGCCCTTCAGGACTGTGGCGGTGGATATGCCGTGGTGGAAACCGGCAAAGATCCCGCTGTGCTCCCTCTGGAAATCATGGGGCTGATCAGCAACGAGAGCCATCAGGCTGTCACCGAAAAGCTTCAGGACATGCTCCGTCAGGCCCGGCACATGGGGGTTCCCGAAGGGATCGACCCCTTTATCACCCTGTCTTTTCTGGCTCTGCCGGTGATCCCTCAGATTCGTGTCACCACCCGCGGGCTTTACCATGTGGGTCAGGGGTGTTTCCTTCCCGTTTCTGTGGACTAAATCATAAAAATACTGTCTCACACCAGAGGTTTTCCCTGTTGGTGTGAGACAGTTTTATTTTCCGGATCAGCGTTCTGTGCTTACAACGCCACGGGCATCAGCTGTTCGGAGAACTCCGGCCAGTATTTTTCTGCATAGTTCACCAGTTCCTGATCCGTGGGAATGTCCCGGATCCGCTGCACCAGAAAACCGAAATTCCGCAGATACTCCATATACCGCTGCACCAGAGGGGATTTGGACGTAAAGCGGTGATGGGTCAAATAGATCTGCCGCCGGCAGAAATCCTCCGCCATGGGGATCATTTTCGTTCCCGTATTTATGGCAAAGGGCACCCGCATCCACATATGCACAATGGATTCAGGGATAAAGGTCTGTCCCTTGTTGTTGAACACACTCAGAGTCATCGACTCCGGATCGTTCACAAAATGCCGTCGCCCCGGCAGCATCCCCGCCTGTTCAAAAAAGGACAGCATCACCCCGGCAATGGCATAATCGTCCCGCTGGATGATCAGTGGCTTATCCTGAAACTGCTCCATGGTCAGCACCTCCATGTTCGCAATGGAGGATCTGGCATTTACAAAGGCATACATGGGTTCATCCAGAATCAGTTCCGAAACCAGAATCTCATCGGAGCAGTCCCGGCATGTCACCGCAAAGGGCACATCTCCGTCCTTCACCGCCCGTAGGGTCTCAGTGGCATTTTCCCGGGTCTCAAAAATCTCTATATCCGGGAAGAAGGAATTGTACAGCATGGAGGCCTCGTTGGTGAAGTCACCCACCTCGGAGGAGAACTCCAGAATGTTTTTCTCCGTCATCTCCTGTTCCAGCTCTCCCACCATATCCAGAATCAGCCGGGCTTTATCCCGGAACTTCTTTCCCGCTGTGGTAAGCCGCAGGGTACGGCCGTTTCTGATAAACAGCTTGACCCCCAGTTCTTCTTCCAGTCGTTTATAGGAAAGGCTCAGCGCCGACTGGGAGATATGCAGCTGCTGGGCTGCTCTGGTCATACTTTCGTTTTCTGAAATTGCCACCACATATTTCATTTGCAGCAGGTCCATGTCCTCAATCCACCTTGTTACAAATATGTATAATTGATTATTCGAATCAATCTATAAGTTTTTGTTATATATTTCGTAAATATTATATATTGGACATTGTGCATTTTCAAGTGTAAAATGTGGATGTTGGCATGCGAATGTGTGACATTTTGCACAACCACATGTGATATTTTCTGTTAAAGAAAGGAATGCTACTATGAAAAGACTTCTTGCTTTGCTGCTTGCCATGGCTATGGTATTTGCTTTGGCAGCCTGCGGTGGCGCTGAAAGCGCTGCTGAAACCTCCGGCCAGAGCGCAGCTGAGACCGCTTCCTCCGCTGCTGCCGAGACCACCGAGACCACTGAGCCCTCCGGCAACGTGCTGAAAATCGGCGCTCTGCTGAACACCACCGGCTGGTTCGCTTCCATCGACTACAACAACCAGATCGAAATGCAGACCCTGTGTGATTACATCAACGACAAGGGTGGCATCGACATCGGCGGCACCACCTACACCGTGCAGCTGGTCATCGAGGACGGCGGCTCCGACGCTGAGGGCATCCGCTCCGCAGCTCAGAGACTGGTTGACGCTGGCGTGAAGTACGTCATGGAGACCAACGACTTCTGGGTCGAGGGTGCCATCGACATCTTCGAGCAGGCCGGTGTTATGAACATCATGGCTCAGAACAACATGAACCACGGCGTTATCAACGCTGAAACTCAGTATTCCTACTCCTTCTCCAACGCCTGCACCTCCCAGTACTTCGCTGCAATGCAGGTTGTTAAGGAAAACTACCCCGAAGTGACCAAGGTCGTTTATGCCTGCGATGACAACGGCGTTAACGCTGAGCAGGCTGCTCTGGTCAAGGCTGGCTGTGAGGCTACCGGCCTTGAGTATGTGGACAGCCCCGTTGTTTACGACGGCGAATCCACCGACTTCTCCGCCATTGCCATGAAGATCATCGCTTCCGGCGCTGACTGCGTTACCGGCAACGGCACCCCCGACAACATTGCTTCCATCATCAAGGAGATCCGCGCTGCAGGCTCCAACATGGTTTATGCAGCTCCCATCACCATGGGCCCTGGCGTATTCATTGCAGGCTCCGGCATCAATGACCTGTCCGGCGCTTTCACCTTCGGCTCCGACATCGCTACCCCCGAGCACAACACCGAGGTATTCAACGAAGTATATGCAAAGTTTGTTGCTGACTACGGCGAAGACGCTGCCAGCGCATGGAACGGCGCAGGCCTGGACAACCTGTACACCCTCCTTCAGATCATGAAGGACGCAGGCTCCATCGACGTTGAAGAAGTCCGCACCTACTACTCCACCATGGAGTCCGTTGAGACCATGTTCGGCACCGGCGTTAAGGGCGGTACCGAGACCTTCGGTAACGATCATGTTATCACCCATCCCAACCATGCCATGAAGACCGAGAACGGCGAGGTGATCTACATGGGCACCTACGACTGCGTCTGCCCCTGATTATTTGCCAATACCGTAACTCTGTGATCTGACACATATTTTCGAGGCACAGGGACTCCTGTGCCTCGATTATTTTTCTACCAGAAAGGAGAGGAAATATGCTTGGCGTTTTGCTTCCCAATATCGTAGCCAACGCATTGGTTCTTGCCTCTATGTACATCCTGGCCTCCCTGGGATTTGCATTTATTTTTAATATGCTGGGTTCCGTAAACCTGGCCCACGGCGCCTTTTATATGGCCGCCGCCTACATTACCTATTACCTCTGTGCCAAAGCCGGCCTGAACAACTGGGTCGCCATGCTGCTGTCTACCGTGGTTATGGCCGCTGTAGGCGTTGTTATGGAACGGTGTGTATTCCGTCCCTTTATGAAGGAGTTTAACCGCGTGGTCATGGTCTCCGTTGCACTTATGACCATGCTTCAGCAGATCGCTGTATTTATCTCCGGCTCCCAGACCATCTCCATCCCCAAGTATGCTGAGGGTTCCGTGGATCTGGGCTTCATGATGCTCACCAATGAGAAGATCATCACCTTCGCAGTGGGTATCGTCCTTCTGATCATCACCCTGATTATTGTATACCGCACAAAGCTCGGCATGCAGATGGAGGCCATCAGCCAGGACCGTCTGGGTGCTGCCCTTCAGGGCATCAAGGTCAACAAGGTCTCCATGATCGTCTGTGCCCTTGGCTTTGCACTGGCTGCTGTGGCAGGCTCCATGATGGGCGCTTACCAGCAGGTCTCCTCCAACATGGGCGACAACATCAATGTGCGTATTCTGATGCTGGTCATGCTGGCCGGTGCCGGTTCCATGAACGGCATCCTCATCACCGGCACGCTGATGGCCGTGCTGGACTCCGTTTGCCCCATCATCTGGGACAGCTACACTGCTTCCTCCATTGCCTGCTCTGCGGTAGTGGTACTTCTGCTGATCAAGCCCAAGGGCTTCTTCGGCCATGACGCGTAAGGAGGTGCCGAGAATGAAAAACATCCATGTAAAAAAGGCACTGCCCTACAGCATTCTTCTGCTGATCGCTCTGGTGACCCCCATTTTCCTGCACACCAGCTATTGGATCGGCGTTCTCATCATGGTGCTGTATAAGGTGATCGGCTCCGTATCCCTGCGTACCATCAGCCTTTCCGGCACACTCACCTTCGCCCACGGCGCATTTATTGCCGTCGGCGCATACTGTGGCGGTATTCTGGCCCGCAGCCTGAACCTGCCTCCGGTCATCACCATTCTGGCAGGCGGTCTGTTCGCCATGCTGATCTCCGTCATCACCGGTCTCCCCTTCGTCCGGCTGAAGGGCATGTACTACTCCATGGCCTCCATGTTCCTGGGCGTTACCATCAACTACATCATCAAGGCACTGGACATCACCGGTGGCTATCACGGCCTCACCCGGATCCCCAAGCTGCTCCAGAACGACATCGCCTGCTACTATGTGTTCCTGGCGCTGACCGTTCTTCTGATCGTTGTACTGTACCGGTTTGAGTATTCCCGCATCGGCACCACCCTCCGTGCTCTGGCACAGAGTCAGGATGTTGCCTCCTCCATCGGCATCAACGCTACCTTCTACCGGCTTCTGGCCGTAGGTATGGGCAGCTTTGCCGCCGGTACCATCGGCGCTGCATACGGTCTTTACTCCACCGTACTGAGCCCCACCAACTATGACATGAACTTCTCCCTGTGGCTGCTTATGTACATGCTCATCGGCGGACAGGATTACTTCATCGGCCCCATCATCGGTGCGATCATCTTCGTGCTGATTCCGGAGCTGGGTCGTGACCTGAGTGCTTATGCGCCCTTCCTGACCGGCGCATGCACCCTGATCGTAGCCTACCTGCTCCCCGGCGGTCTGGCCGGCATCCCCGACCTGATTCGGAAAAAGAAGCTTCAGAAAGAACTCAACAGCACCACGGAAGGAGGGTCTGAGAATGCCGCTGCTTGAAACAAAAGGTCTGACAAAGCGTTTCGGCGGTCTGACCGTCATGAACAATCTGGATTTCTCCATTGAAAAGGGAGAGATCAAGGGACTTCTCGGCCCCAACGGTGCCGGTAAATCCACCTTCTTCAACCTGATCACCGGCGTATACAATCCCACCTCCGGCACCATTCATTACGACGGGAAGAACATCACCAAATCCCGCCCCCATCAGGTTGCCAACATGGGCATTGGCCGTACCTTCCAGCTCAACCCCCTTTTCGGTGAGTTCACCGTCTTTGAAAATGTTACCGCCGCATTTCACATGCACCCCCACTCCACCGTTCCTCAGGTATTCTTCAACACAAAGACCTACCGGGAGAACGAGAAGTTCATTGCAGAGGGCGCAGACGAGATTCTGGAATTTCTGGGACTGGCCCATGTCCGGAACGAGCTGGCCAAGAACCTGCCCCACGGCTACCAGAAGATTCTGGGCGTGGCGAGAGCACTGGCAACTCAGCCGAAGCTCATTATGCTGGACGAGCCTCTGGGTGGTATGAATCCCGAGGAGATTGCCTTCTCCATTGATGCCATCTCCAAAATGCGGGACAAGGGCATCACCGTTCTGGTTGTAGAGCACAACATGCAGATTCTGGACATTCTGGATTCCGTCACGGTCATCTCCTTCGGTGAGAAGATCTTTGAGGGTACCCCCGAGGGTATGCGGCAGGATCCCACCGTCATCGAAACCTATTTCGGAGGTACGGTATGAGTAACATTCTTGAAATTCAGGGTCTGAAGGTCATGTACGGCAAGTCCGTGGCCATTCACGACATCAATATCAATGTGCCCGAGGGTGGCATTGTCACCCTCATCGGCTCAAACGGCGCAGGTAAATCCACCACCCTGAACGCAACACTGGGCATGGTTCCCGCCACCGAGGGCAAGATTCTGTTCCAGGGGGAGGACATCACCAACCTCTCCACTGCCGAGCGTGTCCATCGCGGACTGGTTCTGGCTCCCGAGGGTCGTCACCTGTTCCCCTATCTGACCGTCCACAAGAACCTGCTTCTGGGTGCCACCCAGCGGAACGACAAGGCCGGGATCCAGCAGGATCTGGAATTCTGCTTTGAGCTGTTCCCCATTCTGAAAGATCGCCTGAAGCAGAAGGCCGGCACCATGTCCGGCGGTCAGCAGCAGATGCTGGCCATCGCCCGGGGCATCATGGCCAATCCCAAGCTGCTGTGTCTGGACGAGCCCTCCCTGGGTCTTGCTCCCGCTGTCATCGAGGACATCGGTGTTAAGATCAAGGAGATCAACAAAGCTAAAGGCACCTCCGTGCTTCTGGTAGAGCAGAACGTCCATCTGGCCTTCGGCGCCGCCAACTACTGCTACACCCTGCAGGTGGGCGAAATGGTGGCAGAGGGCACCGTAGAGGACATTCGGCACAACGACATTGTAAAGAAAGCCTACTTCGGCGGCTGATTTGCAATAAAAAAGGGGATGCGCCAAATACCCCCGGCGCATCCTCCTTTATTTATCAAGAAAAAATCCGGCCTGCTGCACATGCAGCGGCCGGATTTTGTTTACTGCTCCTTTTCTTTGGGCATGATCAGATTCAAAATAAGCGCCGCCAGGAACACCACCGCCACGCAGTTCTCCGCAAAGATCGTGCGGACAATGCTGGGGAAGATGTTGAACATTTCCGGCACCTGTGTGAATCCCAGACCAATGCTCAGGGACAGGGCCGCAATGGTAATGTTTCTCTGGCTGTAGCCACAGGCACCGATCATCTGAACGCCGGAAACCACAATGTTGCCGAACATCATAATGGTACAGCCCCCCAGGACCGCCTCCGGCAGAGTCGCCAGCACAGCGCCAAAGGCAGGGAAGATACCCGCAAGGATCAGGATCCCCGCACCGGTGGCAATAGTGCGCCGGTTAATGACCTTGGTCATGGCCAGCAGTCCCACGTTCTGGCTGAAGGAGGTAATGGGCATACATCCAAAGCACGCAGACAGGGAGCTGACCAGTCCGTCACAGGCCAGACTGCCGGAGATCTCCTGGTCAGTCGCCTCCCGGCCCAGCACAGTGCTGGTCATGGCAGAGGTGTCACCGATGGTCTCGGTGGCAGAAACCAGAAAGATCATGACGACGGACACAATGGCGCTGAGATTGAACACCGGCTTATAGGGCATAAATTCCGGCAGGGATACGATCGACACATCCCGGAGGGCGGACAGATCCACCTTTCCCATAAACAGCGCCACAATATACCCCACCACAAGGCCAAACAGCACAGACAGCTGTTTCAGGTGGCCCTTGGCAAAGATATTAAAGCAGATACAGCAGATCAGGGTGATGGTTCCCAGAATCCAGTTCTGTGCACTGCCGAAATCCGCCGCACCGGAACCGCCTGCAAAGGAATTCGCACCCACACTCAGGAGGCTGAAACCAATGGCTGTTACCACACAGGCGGAAACAATGGGAGAGATCAGCTTGCGCCAGTATTTGGCGAAGAAGCCCAGAACACCCTCGATCACACCGCCCACCAGCGTCGCACCGATCACTGCACCATATCCCCACTTGGGGCCAATATAGCAGAATACAGAGACAAAGGTAAAGCTGATACCCATGACAATGGGCAGTCTTGCACCCAGCTTCCACACGGTGAACAGCTGAACCAGGGTGCCGATACCTGCCATAATCATGGCGGTCTGAATCAGCGCCGCCATCTCCTTTGCGTCAAGGCCGCTGGCGCCGGTTACGATCATAATGGGTGCAATGTTGGCAACAAACATTGCCAGCACATGCTGGAGACCAAAGGGCACCGACTTCCAGACGGGCACCTTTCCATCCAGCGTATAAATATTGTCCATGGAGGCTGTGGACTGCTGTTTTTTCTCTTTCATTATGCCTCCCCCTGATCCCGGAAGGTAATGGAGCCGGTCTCTGCATCCATTGCGTCCACAATGGCCAGAGATTCCAGACGATACCCCAGATTCCGGATCACGGTGCCACCCACCTGGAAGCCCTTTTCAATTACAATGCCCAGTCCCTCAATGGTGGCACCGGCAGACTCCGCAATGGAGATCAGCCCCTGAAGGGCACAGCCGTTGGCAAGGAAATCGTCAATAATCAGCAGATGATCCTCGGCATGGAGAAAACGCTTGGACACGATTACCTGATTCTTATTCTTGTGGGTAAAGGATTCCACCTCTGCCACATACATTTCCCCTTCGATGTTGATGGATTTGGACTTTTTCGCAAATACCATGGGAACACCAAATTCCTTTGCCACAAAGGCGGCGATGCCGATACCCGATGCCTCAATGGTCATGACCTTGGTGATGTGCTTATCCGAAAAACGTCGCTTGAATTCCCGTCCGATCTCTTCCATCAGGGCAATATCCATCTGATGATTGAGAAAACTGTCCACTTTCAGCACATTGCCGGGCTTCACAATGCCGTCCTTTACAATTCGCTCTTCCAAAAAGTTCATTGTCGTTTCCGCTCCCTTTTCTTTCGTATTTCTGCACCGGAACACAGGGCTTCCGGCATTTTTGTTCACAGATTATTTTGTTATCATATCACATTCCCCCAAAATTGTAAACGAACTTTATCGCCGTGCTCCATCTTCCACATTTCTGCCCACTTCCCCGCCGGTTTTGGACGCACAAATTGTAGGATGGCACAAAAACTGCACCATATCAATTCTTGCGTTGTTTTGTTTCAAAGTTGACTTTGATTGCCGGCGTGGTAAAATGATCGTGTATGCCAAACTTTGCGCTGCAAAGTACGAAAGGAGAACTGATAGAATATGAAAAAATGGCTTCCCATACTGCTGGTTCTGAGTCTGGTTCTGAGCCTTGCTGCCTGCGGAGAGACCACCTCCGCTGCCGAATCAGCTGTATCTTCCTCCGCTGAGGTTGCTCCCGCACCTGTGGAGTCTGAAGCTCCCGCTCCGGAGTCCTCTGTTGCAGAGGAGCCGGTCGTTCAGGACAGCACCGCTGAGGCCCCCGCTGAAGCACCTGCTGAAGAGCCTGTTGACGGCCCCACCATTGAAAGTGTTACCTACACCGACAACTATGTTGAGACTGCCGCCACCGAGGACGACACCATCAACAGCCCCTCCGCTTCCTCCAACGTTTCCTCCGTCACCCTGTCCGACGGCACCACAGTCACCGCTGAAAACGGTGGCGTCCTGACTCTGGTGGTCAACGGCGAGCAGTACGACATTCTGGACTACATGGAGAAGGGCACCCCGCTGGGTGAAGGCACCTACTCCTTTGAAACCACCGCCGGCACCGACGTGTACGCCGAAATGGGCAAGTTCATGAACATGGCCGGTCAGACCGCTCAGTACACCTACCGCTCCGCCCTGCGTGTGGACGAGAACGGCATCGTGGCTGAGGAGACCATCCCCGCCCTGCTGGGTCATGTGGATGCATACAGCGCAACCGCACTCCGTGGTGGCACACTGGCTTCCCACGGCGCATTCTTCAACGGCATTATCATTGACTCCGCTACCTATGACATCGGTCATGTGACCATCACCGGCGACGGCGACGGTGCCAACGACTTCCAGGGCTCCGGCGCTATGATCCTCTCCAAGGGCACCGCCGACGTGACCCTGCACAACTCCGCTGTTCTGACCAAGGGCGTTATCCGTACCGCTGCCGCCGTTAAGGACTCCGGCATCCTGCGGATCATGAACTCTGTGATCTACACCGAAGAAACTCCCGACACCCAGGAAGAGTATGACGCACTGGTCGTTCCCATGATGAAGCGTACTCCCTTCGCACTGGGTCTTGAAGGCACCGTCCGCGCCACCAACGTTCTGGGTGCAGGTCAGGGCATCTACTCCAACTCTCTGATCGTCTCCTCCGGCTGGGGCGTTCTGTCCACCGACTCCGGCAACGGCTATGCCCAGACCGGCACCTATGCGCTGGACGTAAGCAACACCGTGGCCGGCACCGGCACCGTGGAAGTTGCCAAAGACGGCGTTGAATATTACGCTACCCGTACCGTAGACGGTGTCACCTATGGCTATATCCCCGGTGGTTCCGGCTATGTGGCTTACGCTGACTCCGGCGTATGGGATCGTTTTGACAACGTTGACTTCTACGCAGGCAACGAGGTCCAGATCATGGCCTCCTCTACATCCTCCGCATTCTACACCAACTCCACTCTGACCTCCGCACACATTGGTGTTATGACCCAGCAGAATGCCGGCGGTACCATCTCCATCGCTGACTCCACCCTGAACGTGGCCGAGACCGGCGTACAGATCAAGTCCGGCGCTGCAAACAACGGCTACACCAACGTGATCCTGGACAACACCCAGGTGAACTTCACTGCTGACTCCAAGTGGGGCGGCACTCTGGTTGAGCTTGTGGAGTCCGACGACGCAGGCAACCCGGGCAACACCTCCTTCACCGTCAACGACACCGGCGACGAGGCTACTCAGGCAACTGCCACCGCAGCTGTTGAGGACTCCAACGCCACCC
>CAZFGL010000004.1:0-34195 GCA_964518645.1 uncultured Oscillospiraceae bacterium
GCCCATTGTTACCGAGATCATGAGCCCCAAATACTGCGAGATCTTCGAAAACACCGTGGATCTGGTGCAGATCGGTGCCCGGAATATGCAGAACTTCGACCTGCTGAAGGAAGTCGGCAAAATGTCCAAGCCTGTCCTCCTCAAGCGTGGCCTTGCCAACACCTATGAGGAGCTGATTATGTCCGCCGAGTACATTATGTCCGAGGGCAACGAGAACGTAATCCTCTGCGAGCGTGGCATCCGCACCTTTGAATCCTATACCCGGAACACACTGGATGTGTCCGCAATTCCCGCACTCCGCCGGATGACTCACCTGCCCATTATTGTGGATCCCAGCCACTCCGGCGGTGCCGCATGGCTGGTGGAGCCTCTGACTCTGGCTGCCATTGCTGCCGGTGCTGACGGCATCATTGTGGAGGTTCACAACAACCCCGCCAAGGCAAAATGCGACGGAAAGCAGAGCCTGACCCCTGCCCAGTTCGACGAATTGATGAAGAAATCCCTCGCCCTTGCCCAGTTCATGGGGAAAACCGTATGAGCGCCCTCCGTGTGAATATTCCCGGCCGGGAATATGACATTGTCTGTGAGCGCGGGGTTCTGGATCGGGCCGGTCAGCTGCTGCGTCCCCTGCTGAAGGGAGATCTGGCAGCGGTCATCACCGACGACAACGTGTCCCCCCTCTACGGCCAGCGTCTTGCCAAAAGCCTGATGCATCAGGGCTTCCGGGTGGCACTGCTGGAGATCCCCGCCGGGGAGAAAAGCAAGTCCCCTCAGGTGCTCTGTGAGCTGTGGGAACAGCTGATGGATCTGGGGCTGACCCGCTCCGATGCGGTGATCGCTCTGGGCGGTGGGGTGGTAGGCGACCTTGCAGGGTTCGCCGCCGCCACCATTCTCCGGGGTGTGGACTTTGTTCAGGTCCCCACCACCCTCCTTGCCCAGGTGGATTCCTCTGTGGGCGGAAAGGTGGCTGTGGATCTGGAGGCCGGCAAGAATCTGGCCGGTGCCTTCTATCAGCCAAAGATGGTAATCATGGATCCCCTGTGCCTGAACACCCTCCCCGACCGGGTGTTCTCCGACGGCATGGCTGAGGTGATCAAGTACGGCTGCATCTGGGATCTTTCCCTGTTTGAACGGCTGGAACAGCTGGGCAGCCGTCAGGGGATCATGGAACATATTGAAGAGATCCTGCTCGCCTGCTGCGACATCAAACGGCAGGTGGTGGAGGAGGACGAACTGGACACCGGCATCCGGATGATCCTGAATTTCGGCCATACCCTTGGCCATGTATATGAAAAAGCATACCACTACGAGACCTACACCCACGGGGAGGCTGTGGCCGCCGGTATGGTGGCCGCTGCAAAGCTGGGCATCCGGATGGGGGTATCCCCGGAGGATCTGGCCGACCGGATCGCCCGGGTGCTTCAGAAATATTCCCTGCCCTGCGCCATCCCCGCCTCAGAGGAGGATTACTGCACCACTCTGGTCAAGGACAAGAAAAGTCAGGGCAGCAGCATCAATCTGGTGGTTCTCCCCCAGCTGGGGCAGGCAGGAACGGTCAAACTGCCTCAGGAGCGGCTGCTCTCACTGGTGAAGGAGCTGAAGCTATGAACATCACTATAACCCCCACCCTTCTTTCCGGCACCATCTGTCCTCCTGCCTCCAAAAGTCAGGCCCACCGGATGATCATTGCCGCCGCCCTGTCCCGGGGCGAAAGCCAGATCTCCCATGTGAACATCAGTCAGGACATTACCGCCACCCTCCGGTGTATGGAGGCACTGGGTGCGGACTTCCGTTGGGAGGATGACAGCACCCTGACCATCTGTGGCCTTGCCCATGCCCCCCATGGGGTGCTGGACTGCGGGGAATCCGGTTCCACCCTCCGGTTTCTGATCCCCATTGCGCTGGCTGTGGCCGGCGGGGGAACCTTTCAGGGACATGGCCGGCTGATGCAGCGGCCTCAGGAACCATATTTCCGGATCTTCCGGGAAAAGGGGATTTCCTATGAACAGTCCGGGGACATTCTGCGGGTACAGGGAACTCTGACCCCGGGGGAATATGCCCTTCCCGGGGACGTATCCTCCCAGTTTATTACGGGTCTGCTCTACGCCCTGCCTCTGCTGGATGGAGACAGCACCATCCGGCTCACCACGCCTCTGGAATCCTCCGGCTATGTGGACATGACCATTCAGGCACTTGCCCAGTTCGGTATCTCCGTCCGGGAGACGGAGCAGGGGTATTTTGTCCCGGGAAATCAGCACTACCGCGCTGCAACGGGCGCTGTGGAGGCAGATTTTTCCCAGTCCGGTTTCTTCTACGCCATGGAGGGTATGGGAAACCCCGTCACGGTCACCGGCATGAACCCGGAGAGCGCCCAGGGGGACCGGATCGTCCTTTCCTATATGGACAGGCTGAACGGCACCGGCGAGGTGGTTCTGGACGTGGGCGAATGCCCGGATCTGGTTCCTCCGCTGGCAGCCCGGGCCGCACTCCGGCCGGGACAGATCACCCGGATCATCCACGCCGAACGGCTCCGGATCAAGGAAAGTGACCGTCTGGCCTCGGTAACATCCGTATTAAACGCCATGGGGGCGCAGGTGGAGGAACATCCCGATGCCCTGACCATCTATGGAGTTTCCGCCCTGAAGGGGGGCGTCACCGTGGACAGCTGGAACGATCACCGGATCGCCATGATGGCTGCTGCCGCAGCCACCCGGTGTCAAAGCCCAGTGACCATCACCGGGGCAGAATGCATCCGGAAATCCTATCCCCACTTCTGGCAGGATTATCAGAAGCTTGGGGGACAAACCCAGGAGGTTACCCCATGAAGCACACCATTTTCGGAGAGAGCCACGGCCCTGCCATCGGGGTGGTGCTGGAGGATGTCCCCAGCGGCATCCCCTTCGATGAAGCATTTATCGCCGGTGAGCTTGCCCGCCGTGCCACAGGGAAAAACGCCCTGTCCACCGCCCGGAAGGAGAAGGATCAGATCGAGGTGCTCTCCGGGGTATTTGAGGGAAAAACCACCGGCACCCCCCTGTGCATGATGATCCGCAACGGCGATCAACACTCCGGGGACTATGCCGCCATACGGAATCTGGCCAGACCCGGCCACGCGGATTACACCGGCTTTGTCCGGTACAGTCACTGCGGCGACTATCGGGGCGGCGGCCATTTCTCCGGCAGACTCACCGCCCCGCTGGTGGTGGCGGGGGCTCTGGCCAAGCTGATTTTAAAGGAAAAGGGTGTCACAGTCGCCGCCCACATCCACTCCGTCGGAACCATCCGGGACATCTCCCCGGATCCGGTACACCCGGACATGGATGCTCTTGTGGACTGTGGAAAAAAGCCGTTCCCCACTCTGTCCGACCAGGCCGGGGCAGCCATGCAGGCCCTGATCCTTCAGTGCCGGGAAGCGCAGGACTCCATCGGTGGCAGCATCCGCTGCATTGTCACGGGACTGCCCGCAGGACTGGGCGCCCCGGATTTCGACAGAAACGCAGAGACGGAATTTGCCCGGCAGATGTTTGCCATTCCCGCCATTAAGGGTCTGGAATTCGGGGACGGCTTCGGTCTCGGGGAACTCCGGGGCTCTCAGGCCAACGACCCCTATGTGAACGTAAACGGCCGTATTGAGACCCAGACCAACCACAACGGGGGCATTCTGGGGGGCATCACCACCGGCATGCCCGTGGTATTCCGGGTGGGGGTCAAGCCCACTCCCTCCATCGCCCAGCCCCAGACCACGGTGGACTTCACCACCGGTCAGGCCACACAGCTGGAGATCACCGGCCGTCACGACCCCTGCATTGTCCACCGGGCAGTGCCTGTAGTGGAAGCCGCCGCTGCACTGGCAGCCCTCCGGCTTCTCGGGCTGTAACTATTTCCATGGAAGAAGGGGATCCTATGAACGAACTTGAAGCACTGCGCAGCTCCATTGACCGGATCGACGGGGAACTGGTGGAGCTGTTCCGGCAGCGTATGGCTGTTACGGAACAGGTAGGCCGGTATAAACAGCAGGTGGGAAAGCCTGTGCTGGATCGAACCCGTGAAAAGCAGGTGCTGGCAAATAAGGCCGCCCTGGTGGACGACCCGAATATGAAAACCGCTGTCACCCTCCTTTACGAGACCATTATGGGCATCTCCCGGCGGCAGCAGCGGGAAATCGTCCGGGAGGGCACGGAGGATCCCGGCTACGCCCGGTTCCGGAATGCCTATGACAGCCGGAGAGCCCCGGTGGAGGATCCCCGGATCATCTTTCAGGGGGAACCGGGGGCATACTCCGAGCAGGCCGCCCGGAATTTCTTTGGGAAGCATGCCAATATCCACGGGGTGCTCCAGTTTAAAAACGTGTTCATCGCCCTCCGGGAGGGCTGGGCAGATTACGGTGTGGTACCCATCGAAAACAACTCCACCGGTGCCATCCGGCAGATCTACGACCTGCTGGCTCAGTACGATTGCTATGTGGTGGGCGAAACCACCGTCCGGGTGGAGCACTGTCTCATGGCACCCCCGGGAGCAACCATAGACACCATTACCAATGTCTATTCCCACGAACAGGGGCTTTTCCAGTCTGAACCCTTCCTCCGGGAACATCCCGACTGGCAGCAGACTCCCATGACCGACACCGCCGGAAGCGCCAAATATGTCGCCCAGTCCCGGGATATTACCAAGGCCGCCATCTGTTCTGAGCGGGCTGCGGAGATCTACGGACTGAAGATCCTGAAGCGGGGGGTCAACTACAGCTCCATCAATACCACCCGGTTTGTGGTGGTCTCCCCCCGAATGGAGCTTCGGCCGGGGGCGGACAAGATCAGCGCCATTGTCACCACCCCCCATGAATCCGGCTGTCTCCATGAGATCCTGACCATTTTCGCCGTAAACGGGCTGAACATGGTGAAGCTGGAATCCCGCCCCATCCCGGGACGGAGCTGGGAGTACATGTTCTTCCTGGAGTTCACCGGGGCGCTGGATGCCCCCAATATGGACGGGATCCTCCACGAGATCGCCCAGACGGCAGAGGATTTCCGGGTGCTGGGCAACTTCAAATCCAATCTGGAGTGAGGGCTATGAAGAATATTGTACTGACCGGCATGATGGGCTGCGGAAAGTCCACCATCGCCGCCATGCTGGGGAAACGGCTGAACCGCCCCGTGATAGACACGGATCTTCTGGTGGAGCAGAAGGGCGGCATGACCATCCAGGAAATGTTCTCCCGCCATGGGGAAACCTTTATGCGGGATGTGGAAACTCAGGTCTGCCGGGAACTTGCCCGGCAGGAGGGTCTGATCATCGCCTGCGGAGGCGGCCTGCCCCTGCGGGAGGAGAACCGGGAATGTCTCCGGGAAAATGCTCTGGTGGTATTTCTCCGGCGGGATCCCGGGGTCACCTATGACACCATGGATTCTTCGGGCCGTCCTCTTGCCCAGCAGGGAAAGGAGGACTTTCTCCGCCGGTTTGAGACCCGTGAGCCCATTTACCGGGCCTTTTCCCATATTACCATTGATGATTTTTCTTCTCCGGAGGCCACTCTGGAGGAAGTTCTCAGGAAGCTGGAGGAAGCACTATGAAGTTTTTGGTTATTAACGGCCCCAACCTGAATCTGCTGGGTTCCCGGGAGCCGGACATCTACGGAAACAGCGGCTACGACGCACTGGTCGCCCGGATCAAGGCCGCCGGAGAAAGCATGCATGTGGCAGTGGACTGCATCCAGTCCAACCACGAGGGTGCCATTATCGACGCCATTCACGCTGCCCGTGGGGTATATGACGGAATGGTGATCAACCCCGGAGCCTACACCCACTACAGCTACGCCATTATGGACGCACTGAAGGCAGTGGAGATCCCCACGGTGGAGGTTCACATCTCCAACGTCCACAAGCGAGAGGAATTCCGGCACAAATCCGTCACCGCCGCCGCCTGTGAGGGGCAGATCTGCGGGCTGGGACAGTTCGGATATGTGGTGGCCATGGGGTATCTGATCGAAAGGCTCAGCGGCTATGAAAATTGAGTATCAGAACTCCGCGGGGCTTCTGTGTGTCATCGGGGATCCCATCGGCCACAGTCTCTCCCCCCTGCTGCAAAACACCATGCTTCAGACGCTGGGGGAGGATGCTGTTTATCTGGCCATTCCCGTTGTCGCCGGAAATGTGGGAGAATTCGTCTCCGCCGCAAAAGCCATCGGCATCCGGGGCTTTAATCTCACCATGCCCCACAAGGAGGACATCCTCCCCTATCTCTCCCGGATGACCCGGGAGGCCCGGCTCTGTGGCAGTGTCAACTCCGTCCGGATCCGGGATGGACAGCTGGAGGGACATTCCACCGACGGCATGGGCTTCCGGCGGGCCATTGGGGATTTCGGCCGGGATTACCCGGGAAAAACCCTGACCATTCTGGGGGCAGGTGGGGCAGCAAAGTCCATCGCTGTCAACGCCATGATGTCCGGAGCGGCGAAGATCCATGTGGTCAACCGCACCCTGTCCCGGGCAGAGGCCCTGTGTCAGGGGCATCCGGTCATGACCGCCCATTGCCTTTCCCAGCTTCCCCAGTTCCTGCCGGAGACAGACATTCTGGTAAACTGCACCCCCATCGGCATGACCGGGAAAGCCGGTGGCACCACCCCTTCCCTTGCAGGTCTGAAACAGGATGCCCTGTGCATGGACTGCATTTACGCCCCTGCTGTGACCCCCTTTATGATGGAGGCAAAAGCCCGGGGACACGAGGCCGGAAACGGCATCGGCATGCTGGTCTATCAGGCCATCTATGCCCTCAGCTTCTTCCTGGACAGGGAATTCGATCCGGATACGGTCACCCGGCTGGGAAAGACCCTGCTGAAGGTCAGCGGGGTGGATCCCCGGGGCGGAATCTGAGAAATTTCATAAACCACAGCAAGACGGAAGCCTGCAACGGGCCTCCGTCTTTTTCCGTCTTCTGTGTATAAACGGCTTGACATTCTTTTTATACCATCGTATACTATACGAAAGTATATTACACAAGCGCATAATATTATGTCCCGTTTATCCAAGGAGGCTCTTATGAAAAAGCGAATCACTTCCCTACTTTTGACCCTCGCCCTGCTTCTCCCCATGTTTATGCCCCGGGCAGTGGCGTACAATTACGGCACTGCCTTCACCGATCCCCCGGCGGTGGCGGAACGGATCGTCTACGGCCAGTCCGGGGCGGGACGGGATCTGGTGGCATATCGGTTCGGCACCGGAGAAAATGTGATGGTGCTGGGCTTCGCCATCCATGGCTTCGAGGACAATTTCGACCAGGACGGTCTGGCACTGGTCTATACGGCGGATCTGCTGATGGACCTTCTGGGGGAAAACATGGACATGGCAGATGGCTACGGCTGGAGCATCTATGTACTCCCCTGCATGAATCCGGACGGTCTGCTGGACGGCTACTCCTGCAACGGCCCCGGCCGCTGCACCACCACCTATCTCAGCAGCAGCGGCAATCTGGTCACCGGCTACAGCAAGGGCATCGACATGAACCGGAGCTTTCCCTACGGCTGGACACGGCGCACCGACGAGCGGAACTTTAACGGGGCTGTGCCGCTGGCGTCTCTGGAATCCCGGGCGCTGGCACAGTTTATTCAGGAGGTGAAGGGCACCGGCCAGAACATCTGTATTGATGTCCACGGCTGGTTCTCCCAGATCATCACCTCCAACGGCAGTTCCAGCAAGCTCTTTCAGATCTTCAGAAACGCCTTTCCCGGCAACACCTACGCCAACTGTATGAACGACTCCGGCTATTTCACCGCCTATGCAGGCTCCATCGGCTACACCGCCTGCCTGTTTGAATTCCCCAACGTGTACAGTATGGGCCAGTTCCAGTCCTCCGGTTATCCGGAAGCCTTCAACCGTTGCATTCTTCAGCTGGCCGCAGCCTACGGCACATGGCGGGAGCCTACCCCGGATCCGGAGATCCCCCATGAGGATTACTGCCCTGCCGCAGACTACCCCGACCTCTCCGTTGGGGCATGGTACCACGAGGCGGTGGATTTCACCCTGTATCAGGAATACTTTCAGGGCATCGCACCCCAGACCTTCGCCCCGGAAATGTCCATGACCCGTGCCATGCTGGTGACGGTGCTTTACCGGATGTCCGGGGACACCACCGAGGGGGAGACAGATTTCCCGGACGTGGAACGGGGGAGCTGGTATGCCCCGGCGGTGGCATGGGCGGAAGAACATCAGATTGTCACCGGATTCCCCGACGGCACCTTCCGCCCGGAGGAGGAAATCACCCGGGAGCAGATGGTGACCATTCTCTGCCGGTATGCCGGTTGGAGTGGCATAAGCACCGCCCTTGCAGGAGATCTCAACTCCTTCAGCGACTGGGCGCAGGTGGGGGATTACGCAGCCGATGCCATGGGCTGGGCCTGTGCCACCGGGGTGATCCACGGGGCCGTAATCGACGGGGAGGCCCGTTTAAATCCCCTTACAGGTGCTTCCCGGGCGGAGGTTGCTCAGATTCTCTGTAATTACTGCGGAAGCATTCTGGGTATGGACACCGCCATTCCCGCTCCCACAGATTCTGTCAGCGCCACCCGGGAAATCCTTTCCACAGACTGGTGCGACGAGACCTTCACCCCCGCCGACGGGGAGGATCTGGGCGGAAACTGATCCGGTTTTTTTCCTGGGGCACTTCCGTTTTCCCCGACTTCTGTGCTATAATGAAACGGATATTCCCACACTTTCGAAGGGAGCTTTCCGTATGTATCATGTGCTGCTGAAAAAAAGTTTTTCCATTCTTCTGTGCCTTGCCCTGTGTCTGAGCCTTGTGCCCGCCGCATGGGGACTTGACCTGCCGGATGCCCAGCCCACCGTAGACACTGCCGCCTTCGGTGCGGACACCGACTATACCGCCGGGGACGGGATTCTGGCATGGACAAACGACGCCGAGGACATCGCCACCATGCGCCTCATCCTCAACGCCCAGACCCTTCACCCCCAGAAAACCGGCTGGAAGGAGCTGGACGAGCTGCTGGAAACCATGATCGCAGAAGCCGGTGCCGATGCAGACACCTGCGACAAGCTGCTTTATATGTACAACTGGCTGGTCACACAGGTGACCTACAGCTTCCGGGGCTACAGCTATACCACCGCCTCGGTGAAATGCTATAACAGCTTCACCCAGCTTGATTATCTGTCCCAGCTTCACTATGAGGAGGGGCTTCAGAAATCCATCCCCGATGACATGGCCAACCGCACCTATCATGTACTCACGGCAAAGCAGGGGGTGTGCTACGACTACTCCATCGCCATTGCGGTGATCGCCCGGTATATCGGCATTGAAGCCTATGTCCACACCGGTCTGTTCGTCTTTGAGGACACCGCCAACGGCTCCGGTCACCACGGCTGGGCCGTGCTGGAACTGGGTGGCAAACGATATGTATTCGACCCCCAGCGGGATGCCAGAAACTATCAGTATTACGGCCACAACGGGTACTATTTCGGCATTCCTCAGGAAAACGCCTACCGGTATCTGCCCAATTACAGCAATGCGCTGGTGGGCGATAACAAAACCGCCAACGCCCAGCGGGACGCAAGCATGCTCCCTGTGGTTGCGGACAGAAAGCACCCCGTTACCATCACCCTGACAACGGAGGGAGATCATCCCCTTTCCGGCGGAGGGAAATACATCTCCGGAGATACGGTCACCATCACCGCCGGAAGCGAGGGCTTCTCCGGATGGTACGATGCCAGTGGCCGCTGGCTCTCCGGCAGCAATCCCTACACCTTCACCGCCACAGAGGACTGCACCATTACCGCCCGGTTCCACACCTGCCCTGTTGCCGGTTATCTGGACAACCCCATGAGCGCATGGTACCACCAGGCCGTGGATTTCACGCTGGAGCAGGGCTTCTTCAAGGGCACCTCCTCTGTCACCTTTGCCCCGGAGATGGCCATGTCCCGGGCCATGCTTGTAACGGTACTTTACCGGATGTCCGGGGACACCGCCGAAGGGGACACCCCCTTCCCGGATGTGATCCCGGGGAGCTGGTACGCCGACGGTGTGGCATGGGCCTGGGAAAACAGTATTATCACCGGTTTCCCTGACGGTGCCTTCCACCCGGAGGAGGAGGTCACACGGGAACAGATGGTCACCATTCTCTTCCGGTATGCCCAGCTGGATGGAAGGGAGCCTGTGGGTGGCGGCGATCTGACTGGATACTCCGACTGCCAGCAGGTGGGGGCCTATGCCCGGGATGCCATGGGCTGGGCCTGTGCAAACGGGATCATTCAGGGCTCTGTTGTGGATGGGCTTCCCCGGCTCAGTCCCCTCAGTGGTGCCACCCGGGCGCAGGTAGCCCAGATCCTCTATAATTACCGGACAGAAGCATAAAAACGGCGTGCTGCATGGCTGCGCCGGGATGCGATAACGAAATATTATTAATGTGGCGGTACAGCAGAAGCTGTACCGCCACATTGCGCTATCAGACTGTTTTCTTTTTTCAGTGTTGACAGATTGACGTTCCCCTGCTTATTACTTTTTTCTGCCAGGATTTCTCCCTGCACTTCGGGCAGCGCATATGTCTTGTTCTGCCCCAACGGGTTGACATAAGTACACTTTTGTAGGAGGGAACATATCTGTATCCACATCTGGCACATTCATAGTAGCCTGCTGTCTGTTCAATTCTGACTGCAAATCCAACGCCTGTCGCAAACAGAATGGAACCTGTACCAATCAGGACACACCTCAGCCAGTCTGCCATTTGAACAAAGGAAGCAATGAATTTTCCGATTTTGATCTGATCCATACTCTGCCTCCTTTCGCTTACAGTATAACCGCTGCACCATATAAAACACACCTACCGTCGGTTTAGTGGGGAGATGTAAACCAACGGTAGAGTGGCAAAACGCCTTCTTTTTAATTTTCCCACAGGTGCTTTCCCCGGTCCCGCAGCCGCCGGGCGGCATAGACCGCATGCATCACCGTGGAAACCAGAATGATTCCTCCAGCGATGGCAATGGCCAGCAGCAGAGTCTGTATCCCCGTGTCCATAAAGCCTGTCCAGTCCTGATGCACCGCACAGACCATGGTGGCATAAAGCCGGCTGCCGGGCACCAGGGGAATGATGGCGCAGACCAGAAACACGGTGGCCGGTGCCTTATGCACCCGGGCACTGATCTCCGCATAGATGGTAATCACCACGCTCACCACCAGATAGGCCGTCACCGGGGTCAGCCCCAGTCGGGTCAGGATCAGATAGCTGCCCCAGGCCAGAAAGCCCCCCAGGGTGGTGAAAAACAGGGTTTTCCCCCGGACGTTAAATATAATGGAAAAGCCCAGAGCCCCCAAAGTGGCGGTAATAAGCTGTATCAGCCATGTATCCATACCTTCCCTCCCTTATCCCAGCAGGCTGGGGATCGCAAATCCGAAGGCCAGCGCCAGCGCAGTCAGCAGGCACTCGGAAAACCGGAGTAGTCCGGAGATGGTATCCCCCGTGAACATGTCCCGGATGGAATTGGTCAGGCCAATGCCGGGAACCAGAAGCATAATATTGCCGATGGCGATCTTATCCGGGGAACATGGGATCCCCGCCCACCCCAGTCCGTGGGCCAGCATACCTCCGGCGATGGCACACAGAAGGCTGGTGGCAAGCCCCGGCACCTGAAGCCGTGAGAATAACCACAGCATCTCCCGGATCACCATGCCCACCACCGCGGACAGAGCCGCATCCAGCAGACTTCCCCCGAAGAACAGGGAAAAGGCGAAGCTGGTAAACCCGTAAAACAGGACAATTGTCCGGCGACTGTAGGCCTTCGCCCCGTCGATCTCCCGGAGTTTTTCCTCCACCGCCTCCAGAGGGCATTCCCCGCTGCAAATGTGCCGGGAAAGGTCATTCAGCCGGGTCAGGGCAGTCAGGTCATAGCCGGAGCCGGTGATCCGGCGGATCTGGGTCACCGCCCCGGAGCCGAAATCGGCGGTTACAATAATGCTGGCGGTAATGGACATCACGTCCACCCGGCAGGCACCGCCCGAATAGAGGATCCGGCTGATGGTATCCTCCACCCGTCCCACCTCGGCCCCCCGGGTGAGCATCCGCTCCCCCAGATCCAGTGCGCAGGTCAATATGGTTTCGGCCCGTTCACGTTCGATCATATGGCCCTCCTCTCTCCATCCGCAGACGGCAGTGCAACCTCTCGGTATTTTTTGCCACCAGTATAGCGCAGTTTTTCCTGTTTTTCAAACAGAATCGTTGAGTTTGCCCAATATTTCTGGTATAGTTTAATCTGATGCGGCGAAAACCCACCGCCCATCTATTTTTCCCGGGATGGTGAAGTATTATGAAGGTAATCGGCCATATGAACACCCCCTTCACCCAGTGTCAGCTGGATGAGATCGGGGCTCTTGCAGAAGCCAACGGCTACAGTCTGTATCAGATTCCTCCGGATGGCGGCAGTGACGCTGCATCCCACTGCGAAATTCTGGTGGGCTATATTCCCGAGGCCATGCTGAAAAACGCCCGGAGTCTCCGGTGGTATCAGCTCCCCTGCGCCGGTGCCAACAAATACGTCTCACCGGAACTTTATCCCCACGGGGATTTCACCCTGACCAATTCCTCCGGCGCATTTGGAAGCGCCATTGCAGAGCATCTGATCATGGGCACCCTGATGCTGATGCGGGACATGCCCGCCTACGGCCGTCAGCAGTGGGAGCATGTATGGCACCGCCGAGGAAATCTCCGCTTCCTCCGGGGCGCAAATGTAACCATACTGGGCACCGGCAATCTGGGAGGCAGTTTTGCCTCCTGCTGCAAGGCCATGGGCGCCCATGTGACCGGGGTCAACCGGAAGGGCACCCCCGGCGAGGGGCCTTTTGACCGGGTATTCCCCATTCATCAGCGGCTGGAGGCCATCCGTGAGGCGGATGTGGTTGCCTGCTGCCTCCCCCTGACCCGGGAGACCGAGGGTATGCTGGACGGTGAGTTTTTCGCCGCCATGAAGGAGGGGGCCATCTTCCTGAACGTGGGACGGGGACGTTCCGTGGATCAGAAGGCGCTGGAAGCGTCCCTTGCCTCCGGCCATCTGGCAGGTGCCATGCTGGACGTGGCAGAACGGGAGCCGATGGAACCGGAATGCCCCCTGTGGGACATGGAGAATGTGATCATCACCCCCCACATCTCCGGCTCGGATAAGGATCCCCAGAACGGGGCGATCATATTCCGGATTTTTATGGACAACCTCACCCGTTATTTCAAGGGACAGCCCCTTGAAAATGTGGTGGACAGAAATAAAGGATATTAAAAGGAGTTATTTTATGCAGGTTTCTATTCTCTCTCAGGAAAAGGGCATGGCCACGGTGGAGATCCGTGTCCCCGCTCAGGTACTCACTGCCGCACTGGACGAGGCATATAAGGTCTACGCCAAGAATCACGAGGGCTTTGATGCCCCCCGGGATCAGGTGACCACCTCCCCGGACTGCCAGGACATTTACCGTCAGGCAGTGCAGGACGTATTCTCCGACCTGTACACCCAGGCCATCGGTGAGACCGGCCTTCAGGTAGCCTCCGAGCCTCAGGTCTCCGTACTTCAGGCAGACGAGGAAATCGGTGTCGTTTATCAGGTGGCCTTTGCCGTCCGTCCTCAGGTCACACTGGGTCAGTACAAGGGACTCCGGGTGAAAATGCCACAGGTGGAGCCCACCCAGCAGGAAATTGATGCTGCCATCGCACAGGCGGAGGCCTCCAACGCCACCGCTGTCACCGTGGACCGTCCCGCACAGCTGGGAGATGTCACCACCATCGACTTCACCGGCTATCTGGATGGGGTTCCCTTCGAGGGGGGCGCAGGAAACGATTATCCCCTGACCCTTGGCTCCGGGGCATTCATTCCCGGCTTCGAGGAGCAGCTGGTAGGTGCTTCCGCCGGGGACAACGTGGTGGTAAACGTCACCTTCCCGGAGAACTATCACTCCGCTGATCTGGCAGGGAAGGCCACCCTGTTCCGCTGCAAGGTGAAGAAGGTTGCCGCCATGGAGAAAACTCCCCTGACCGAGGAGCAGAAGCAGCAGGTGCTTTCTCAGCTGGCACAGCAGAAGAAGGCCGCTGCTGACCAGAAGATCGAGGACGAGGTTCTGGGTCGGATTCTGGACGAGGCTCAGGTGGAGATCCCTGCCGCCATGCTCAACAGCGAGGTCAACATCTGCATGCAGCAGTTTGTCTCCGAGATCGGCGCACAGGGCATGGATCTTGAGACCTTCCAGCAGCGCACCGGCAAGACTACCGAGCAGATGCTCAGTGAGATGCAGCCTCTGGCAAAGCGCCGGATCATGCTCCGGCTGGTGCTGGGTGCCATCGCAGAGGCAGAGGCTATCACCGTCACCGACGAGGAAGTGGAGGCCCACTGGGATCTGCTGGCACAGCAGTACGGCATTGACAAGCCCCGCCTGAAGGTTTACATGGGCGAGGCCGACGAGGAAATTCGTGCAGAGCTCCGCAGTTCCAAGGCATACACCCTGCTGCGGGAATCTACCATTTTGGAGATGGAATAATTGAAAACACTGATTAAAAACGGCCGGGTCATCGACCCGGCCAACCATGTGGATGAGATCTGCCACCTGATTCTGGAGGACGGCAAGGTCGCCGCCCTGACCCGGGAGCTGCCTCAGGGGGATTATCAGGTCATTGACGCCACCGGGAAAGTGGTATGCCCCGGTTTTCTGGACATACACATGCATGAGGCCCCGGTACACGACCTTGAGGATCTGAACCGTTCCGTGTTCGGGTGCATGCTGCGGATGGGCGTGACCACCGTTCTGGGTGGCAACTGCGGAGAAACCATTCTCCCCCCCGGGGAATATTTCGAGCTGGTCTCCGGGGGACTGCCCGTAAACCTTGCCCTTCTGGCCGGACACGAAGGTGCCCGCCACGCCGCCGGATTTACCGACCGGTACGCCTCTCTGGACGAGGCAGGGGTACAGAAGGTCAAGGCCATTTTAAAGGACTGGCTTCAGGAGGGCTGCTTCGGCATCTCCTACGGCATCCGGTATGTCCCCGGCATCAACCGGCATGAGCTGCTGGAAACGGCGGAGCTTTGCAAGAAGGATCATCTTCTGGTCTCCGCCCACGTCCGGGACGATGCGGATTATATCTTTGACTCCATCACCGAGTTCCTTGAGGTGGGTCAGGTACATGGTGTCCCCTGTCAGGTGAGCCACCTGGGTTCCATGGGTGGCTACGGCCAGATGGCACAGGTGCTGACCATGCTGGAAAAGGCCCGGGACGAGGGACTGGATGTGCTGGCGGACTGCTATCCCTACAGCGCCTTCTCCACCCGGATCGGTGAGACCACCTACGACCCCGGTTTCCTGGAGCGTTATCACTGTGGCTATGACGCCATTGTCCTCTCCGGTGGAGAATATGACGGGCAGCACTGCACCGAGGAACTGTTCTTCAAGCTCCGCCGGGAGCATCCGGAGACCATCACCGTGGCGCACGTTATGACCCCCGAGGACATTACACTGGCGCTGGAGCATCCCATGGTGATGCTTTGCAGCGACGGCGTCCGGGATCAGGGTGCCGGACACCCCCGTGCCGCCGGTTCCTTCCCCCGGCTCCTTGCCCGTTATACCGGCCCGGGCAAGCTGTCCCTGAACACCGCCATTGAGAAAATGACCGCCATGCCTGCCCGCCGTCTGAGTCTGAACCAGAAGGGCAACCTCGCCCCCGGCAGTGATGCAGACGTGGTGATCTTCGATCCGGACACCATTGAGGATACCGCCACCTTTGAAGATCCTTCCCTGACCCCCAGAGGTATTGATTATGTGCTGATCCGGGGCGAGGTAGCCTGCAAGGACGGTCAGATCCTGAACAACACCCTTGGCGCACCTCTGCGCCGCCCCTGCTGACAAAACAGCCGGGCGCAATGGAATTTTCCACTGCGCCCGGCTCATTTTATGCTTTTTTACAGGAACAGCTCCGCCACGAACACCGTCAGGCAGCTCAGTACCGCCACGGTCAGAAGGCTTCTGCCGAACCATGCCACCAGAATGCCCACCACCAGTGCCAGCGCACCTGCAATGGGGGAATTTGTGGCCTGTACAATGGCAGGGAAGGTCATCACCGCCAGGGTGACATAGGGGACATAATACAGGAAGGATCTTAAAAAGGTGCTTTTGATCTCCTTCCGGATCAGGGTCAGGGGCAGGGTACGGATCAGGTAGCTGACCCCGGCCATAATGAAAATATAAACGTATACATTACCCTTCATCCTGCTGCGCCTCCTCCGGGGATTCTTCCTTCACCGGGAACAGCACTGCTGCCACAGCAGAGATCACCACGGTGAGAATAATGATTTTGGTTCCGGGGGATACCCCGTCCAGAATGGGGAGCATATCCGCCACCAGACTCAGCCCCATGGATACCAGCACCAGCACGGCGATCACCCGGTTTTTCCGGGCAGGGGGAACGATCACCGCCAGGAACATACCGTACAGTGCCACACTCAGGGCAGAGACCACACTGGCGGGAAGCACATTGCCCATTACCACACCCAGCGCCGTACCGCCGCACCATCCGGGCAGCGCCGCCGCGATCACGCCGTAAGAATACCAGGGCTCCAGATACCCCTGCTGGGCGATGCTGACACCGAAGATCTCATCGGTCACGTCAAAGCCGATGATCAGCCGGGGAACCAGCCCCGTCTCAGGGCGAAGCTTCTGGGTCAGGGCGCAGGACATCAGCAGATAGCGGGCGTTGGCCACCAGAATCATCACCGCCATCTCCACATAGGTGCCTCCGTTGGCAATGACGGTAAATCCGGCGTACTGCCCCGCCGAGGCATTGGTAAGAAAGCTGGCAAGGCCGGCCTGAAAAGCGGTCAGCCCCGCACTGCGGGCCGTGATGCCCAGTGCGATCGCAACAGCAAAATAGCCCAGACAAATCGGGACACCGTCCCGGATGCCCCGGACAAAACAGGATCGTTTGTTCATAAGGATACTTCCTTTACAGCCTTTTCCCATCTCCGGGCGCATAAAGTCTCCCTTTTTCAAGGGAGACAGGGGCACGGGGGATGTTGGGGTTATTATACCAGAACTCTTCTGCACTGTAAAGTATCAAAGAAAAAAATATTTCTCCCTCCATTTCGGGGAGGGGCTGAAAAAACAACACACTCCGTCACAGGAAGTGCAAGTGGATGGTTGCAATCCTTAATATTCTTCGTTATAATGGTACTGTTATTATTAGCCCGGACTGTCTCCGGGAAGGAGGAAAAGAATTTGAGCATTCGTTATTCTCATCTGCTGTCTCCCATTCAGGTAGGCAATGTTCTGTTTAAGAACCGTATGACCGCCACCGCCGCAACCCCCCACTTTGTGCAGGGTACTGAGCCTTATCCCACTGAAAAGTGGATCACCATGATGGCCAACCGTGCAAAGAACGGCGCTGCCGGCGTATACATCAACCATCTGGAAAACGGCTCTCCTCAGGTATCCAGCATCGGCATGACCCCCGATCACTTCTCCATTATGGATACCCGTCAGACCTCTACCCACAACTATCTGTGTCAGATGATCGACGCCATCCGCTACTATGGCTCCATCCCCGTCACCGGCCCTCAGGGCTCCTACACCAGAAGTGAGGAGCAGATGATGGGTGGTCCTGGCGGTCCTGGTGGTCCTGGCGGTCCTGGTGGTCCCGGTGGCCCTGGTGGTCCCGGCGGTCCTGGTGGTCCCGGCGGTCCCGGTGGCCCCGGCGAAATGCCTGACATGTTCGGTGGCCCCTTTGAAGAGGGCGTTCCCGCTGTAAAGAAGTCCCCCATTCAGGTTCTGGAACTGGGACGCTGTGTCTGCAACACCATCACCAAGAAGCAGATGCAGGAATACATCGACACCTCCGTCAAGAGCGCACTGGAACTGAAGAGTCTGGGCTTCCAGATGTTCTCCTTCCACAACGCTTACCGTGGTCACATCGGCGCTCAGCTGTGGAGCCCCCTGACCAACCAGCGTCATGACGAGTACGGCGCCGACTCCATCGAGAACCGCGCCCGGTTCCTGATCGAGTTCCTCGACGCCATGAAACAGTCTCTGGGCCGTGACTTCCCCCTGGAAGTTCTGGTCTCCGGCACTGAGCCCGGTGGCATCACCATCGCTGACACCGTTGCACTTGCACGGCTGCTGGAAGGCCACTGCGACGTACTGTCCATCCGCAACGGCGTACAGGATCCCCAGCATCCCACCGGCTTCACCTCCACCCGTGCCACCCGCTGGCCCAATGAAGAGGTCACCACCGCCGTTACTCAGGACTGCCATATGCGCGGTGCAAAGCTGCTCATCGGCGCAACTGCCGGTCTCCACGATGCTGACCTGTGCGAAAGCGTTATCCGGGACGGCAAGGCCGATCTGGTTCAGATGGCCCGCAGCTGGATCTGCGACAGCGAGTACGGCAAGAAGCTCTACGAGGGCCGTGGTGAGGACATCACCCCCTGCGTCCGCTGCAACAAGTGCCACGTTCCCAACGACACCGACAAGTTCCGTTCCTTCTGCTCCGTCAACCCCCTCATCGGTCTGGAAGACAAGATCGACCGCATGATCGCTCCTGTTGAGCGTGAAAAGAAGGTTGGCGTTGTCGGCGGTGGCCCCGCCGGCATGTACGCTGCCATGACTCTGGCAGACCGTGGCCACAAGGTCACCCTGTACGAGAAGGAAGCCAAGCTGGGCGGCCAGCTGGTTCACGCTGATTTCGCCTCCTTCAAGTGGCCTCTTCAGGATTTCAAGGACTTCCTTGCAAACCAGTGCTACAAGAAGGGCGTTGACATTAAGCTGAACACCGAGGCTACCCGTGAAATGCTGGAGCAGGAGAACTTCGATCATGTGATCGTGGCCATCGGCCCCGTGTTCACCAAGGCCAATATCCCCGGCGCTGAAAGCCCCAAGGTACTCACCACCATGGACACCTTCGGCCACGAGGACGAGCTACCCAAGAACATTGTGGTCATCGGCGGTTCCGAGACCGGCGTTGAGACTGCCATGAATCTGGCCGAAAAGGGTCACAAGGTCACCGTGCTCTGCCGTCAGAAGTCTCTGGCCGCTGACGCCCCCCATGCCCACTATGTGACCATGCTGGAGGACGCATGGCTGAAGCTGGACAACTTCTACTGGATCAAGGGCATCCAGAAGTATCTGTCCATCGACGACACCGGCGTTTCCTATGTGAACTACGAGGGCAAGGAAAAGCGCATCGACTGCGACTGCGTGGTTATGTGCACCGGCGCCCGTCCCAACACCGAGGGATGCGCTGCACTCTACGGGGCTGCTCCCCGCACCGACTTTGTGGGTGACTGCTTCCGTGTGGGCAATGTCCACTTTGCTGTTACCACCGCCTTTGGCGCTGCAAATCAGATCTGATTTCTCACATTTGGGCTGCTGCATATTTTGCAGCAGCCCTTTTTCTGTCTTTTCCGGAAATGTGAGAAAAAATGAACCTGTAGCGCAGATTTTGATAGCGCCCCCGGCATTGCATTCCCTATGGAAATTCGGTATAATATTTTGTACCCAAACTAATTATCGGAGGGATTTCTATGGCTTATGTAATCAATCAGGAGCTGTGTTCCTGCTGCCATCAGTGCCGTGCGGTATGTCCCGTGGGCGCAATCCATTTCAAGGGTGTAAAATATCAGATCGACCCGGATAAGTGCATCGAATGCGGTCTGTGCGCCGAAAACTGCCACAACTGCATCATTACAAAAATCGGTGAAACCCCCGCTGCACCTGCTGCCCACGAGCCTGTCTCCATGGACTGCGACGTGGTGATCTGCGGTGGCGGCGGTTCCGGCCTTGTGGCTGCCACCCGCCTTGCCCAGAGTGGCAAGAAGGTGATCGTTCTGGAGAAGAACGGTCAGTGTGGCGGCAACACCTGGTACGCAGGCGGTTTCCGCACCCATTATTCCAAGAAGCTGAAGGAAGCCGGAGAGCCGGACACCCGGGATGAGCAGATCCGGAAATTCCTCATTGAGACCCTGTGGAAGGAAGATCCCCAGCTGGTTTACAACGTCTATCACGCCACTGAGGGGCTGATCGACTGGCTCATGGAGGACTGTGGCTGTGAGGAGGACTTTGTGGTTGGAACCACCCCCTTCGGTGGCAAGGGCATGATGTTTGCCAACAAGACCGGCAGAAAGTTCAAGCGTATTGACACCTCCATCGGCCCCGGCGGTATGGGTTCCTTCCTGGTGGAGAAGATGCTGGATCAGCTGAAGAAGCTGGATGTACCGGTTCTCATGCGTCACGAGGCGAAGGAAGTTCTGAAGGACGCCTCCGGCAAGGTATGCGGTGTCCGGGCATGGGACGGCGGTGGCGATGTGGTCATCTCCGCAAAGGCCGTGGTGCTCTCCACCGGCTGCTTCTCCCACAATCCCGAGTATCTGGAAAAGGCCACCCCCGGGTTCTTCAATCCCGGCGAGCCTGTCCACCGCTTCTCCGTACCCACCTGCACCGGTGACGGCATCACCATGGGCATGGCCGCCGGCGCAGACATCGACTGGGAGAACACCAAGGCGCTGACCCTTGGCCCCGCCCACCATCCCTTCGGCTTCGCCGGTGTATGTATCTGTCGTGAGAGCGAAGTGGTCATGTTCAACACCCGTGGCGAGCGCTGGGCCAATGAGATGGACAACACCATGGCGCTGAGACATCTGTTCCTGAAACAGCCGGATTACATCTCCTGGGCTGTGGTTGACCAGAACATTCTGGACACTCTGGGCAATCGTCTGGCAGATCAGGGTCGTGACGGCCCCGACGGTGTACGGATCCTGCGGGCATATCAGCAGGAGGCCGATGAAGAGGCCACACTGGACACCCCCGTCAAGAAGGCCGACACGCTGGAAGAGCTGGCTGAGAAAATGGGCGTACCTGTGGATACCTTCGTGGCACAGGTGCAGCACTACAACGACATGTGTCACGCCGGACGGGATACGGATTTCTTCAAGGATCCCAGATTCATGGTACCTCTGGAGAAGGGTCCCTATTACGCCTTCTTCGAGAAGCGGTTCCAGGAGAACGCCGCAGGCGGCATGAAGATCGACTCCCAGACCCGTGTCAAGGCTGTCTCCGGAGAGGTCATCCCCGGTCTGTACGCCACCGGCGACAACGCCAGAGGCATTCTCATCGGCGGTGACATGGGCACCGACTATGTGGAGCGGTATATCTCCGCCCTGACATGGTGTGTTGCCAGTGGCTTTATCGCCGCAGGCACCATTGAAGCTGATCTGGCATAAATCATATAATACAAATATCGCCGCACCGATTTCCGGTGCGGCGATTTCTGCTTTCATGCAATTACAGTTTTGTGTTCAGGGGAGGCGCTGATACAGAGGCTTCCGCCTCTTCTTTGACCAGTGAAATAAAATTGCCGATCACCGGGTTGGGGTTATCCGGGATCCACATGAGGCCCTTGTCCATGGCATCGTCCTCCGCCAGAGGATACATACCGATGTCCTGATTGATGGACAGCATGTGGGATCTGTTAATAATGGTGGCGCACAGTCCCACAGAGGTCAGGGGAATGATGGATTCAAAATCGGTGAGCTGATTATAGGTCTTTCCCCGCTGGAACTGCATCCCCAACTCCACCCGCTGGCTTTCCACATAGGAATCCAGAGAGGGGGCTTTGATGGGGATCTTCTCTGTAAACGCATCCAGCTGCTCCAGCGTCAGAGGTGCCTCCGGCGGTTCAATCAGATCCTTTCGCACAGCCAGCATCATAGGCTCCCTGGCATAGATCAGCTTTTCACACTCCGGGTAAAAGTGGTCATAGTGGATGATGGTATTGACAATATCCACCGTGCCATTTAAAAGCCCCTGATAAAGCCCCTTGAAGTTCAGCTTCGTGACCACCAGATCCACATTTCCCTCTGCTGACAGCCTCCGCAGGGCACGGGTCATCACCTGATCCATGGACTGGTCGGAAAGCACCCCGATCCGCAGTTCTCCCTCAATGCCCCGGTCGATCTTCTGTACCTCGGAGATCACATTGTCCAGCCCGTCTACCACCTGACGAAATCCATCCCGGAGTTTTCTTCCCGCATAGGTCAGACGGAAATAGTTGTTCTTCCGGTCGAAGATCTTTGCACCGATCTCATCCTCCAGCGTTGCCATCTGTCGGCTGACGGCTGATTGGGTCAGATTCAGGGTGGAGGCGGCTTCTGTAAAGCTCATACACTCCGCCACGGTCAAAAAGGTTTTGATTTGAGATATGGTCATTTCCGCAGGTTCCTCTCACAGCATGATTGCCTTACAGTCGGGGCATCTCCCGAAACCGGAGCACAGCCCCCAGCTTCCGGAATACGGGGGCATGGAGGCGCTGTGCATATCTTTCTGCGCTCTCGTTATAGCAGGAGACGAATTCACCCCACCACTCCGGATCCCCGCAGTCGGATACCGCTCTGGCACCGGTCAATTCCGCCACCTGCTGATGGGGCTTCCGGGATGAGAAATGGATCCCGTACCACGCCTCGATGTCATCCCGGTTGCGTGTCCAGATCCGCTGGGTCTGGGTACGGAGCTTATCCAGATTCAAATACATCAATATGGCAACACAGATCAGGCACCACAGAACACAGGTCACAATAATCAGAAAATCATACAGCATGTCGTCACCGTTTAAAGTCATAATATTTTTTGAAGGGATAGCTTCCCACTGCGCCGAAACAGATCAGCGCCACCAGAAGCAGCAGCGGGGAAATATGCAGGGATTCAAAGATCCCGCTCTCTCTGCTGCCCCGGGTTCGGATACGGTCCATCCCGGGTGCCCCCAGGGGGCCATCCTGCTTTTCGATGTAGGAGGCCAGCGCAGAGGTCAGTGTCGCCTCCGGCAGAACCTGCCCTGTCACTCCGGCCCCGGAAAGAACCGGTTCCGTGGTACAGAGAAACAGCTGCCCCGAAGTATCATTCAAATCCAGTTCCTGCTCCCCGTACCGGATCCAGACGACCCGGTCACCCGATGGGGCGCTCAGGTCATACAGGAAGGAAAATCCGGAAATCTGCGGAAAGCAGTCAAACCGGGATGCCTCCCGATCCAGAGCCTCCTCCGGAGTGACCCGGGCAGCGGACACACAATACTCCAGTATGGCCCGAAGTTCCGCCGGGGAGACCACAGCGGTATAAAGGGGCAGATCCTCTCCGAAAACACTGCGGCAGTCCTGGTACGTCACTTCTCCGCCCATGAGATTTGCGGAAAAGACACCGCCGTTGATAATCACGGCATCGGCGTCGGAAACATACTGTGCTGCATCGGCGGCAGTCGCCCCCAGAGGGGTCTCCTCCAGCTGACTGTCCACATCTCCGGAGCTGACCAGCAGCCCCCCCACAGTTCCAAGTGGCTCTGAACCTGCGCTCACGTTTCCACAAAGCAGGGAAACAGCAAAAATTACAGAACAGAATATCAGTATAAAACGTTTCATGATGATATTTTAACTTTTGCACAGGCCAAAGTAAACCGTTTTCCCCAACAAAAACGCACAGCCCTGCACGACTTTTTCGCATGCAGGAATGACTTTTATTCGTTGGACAGGTGTGTTCCTGTCAGTTAAACTAAACAGGAAACCGGTATTATCCCACCGGCATAAAACCAGATAAGGAGAATGGTACATGAAAATGAAAAGAATGTTGGCGCTGCTTCTTGCTGCATGTCTGATGTTCAGCGTCTGTGCCTGCGGCAATTCCGGCTCCACCGCCGAAGCTTCCGCACCCACAGGTGCAAATGAGGTCATCGACACCACTTCGGAAGAAAACACTGTGGTTCAGCAGGCCGGCCAGACCGTTGACACCACTGTCGCAGGTGAACCTGTTGACCGCCAGTACGCCTATGGAGAACTGGTGATCGGTACCACCGAGTATACCGGTGGCTTTGACCGTGTAAACACCCGGGGCGAGGGCTCCAGAACCGTCCTTGACCATGCATGGGACTCCCTGTTTATCATTGATCCCGACACCTACGAGGTCGTTCCTCAGATGGTTGACACCTATGAGTGGGCAGAGGACAATCTTTCCCTGACCATGACCCTGAAGGAAGGCATCACCGCCCTTGACGGCGAGGCCATCACCGCAGAGGACGTCATCTGGTCCATGGAGAGAAACGTGCTGGAAGGCAGCGTCCGCAGCAGCTACTATGCCGCCTACGACTTTGAAAAGACCTGGGCTGAGCTGGATCCCGACAGCCTGACCTTCACCCTCTATTACAAGTACGAGTACGGCCCCGGCCTGTCTTACCTGGTTGATCCCGTTTATCCCATGGACTGGGGTACTGAGGGCGCAGGCGCAGACAACGCCGCATGGTGGGACAAGCCCAACAGCACCGGCCCCTATGAGTGCATCGAGAACACCGACGGCTCTCAGACCGTAATGGTTCTCCGTGACAACTACTACATGGACACCACCGGTTACCCCACCAAGATCACTATCCGCTATTACACCGAGCAGACCGCTCTGTACATTGACTACGCAAACGGCACCCTGGACGCAGCCTTCGGTCTGACCTCCGACGATATGGAGCATCTGATGAACGGCGAGCTGCCCAACACCGCATATAAGATTGCTGCCAAAAACGACGTTTATGCCATGACTCTGTGCCCCTACACCGAGTATTTCCAGGACGAGAACGTCCGTATGGCCATTGCCCATGCCATCGACATGGAGCAGGTTCGTCTGGCTGCCTTCGGCGTTCTGGCCACTGAGGCTACCTCCACCCTGCCCGCAGGAGTCAACTACTACGTAAACGTTGGCGCTTACGAATATGATCTGGAGCTTGCCAAGGAATACATGGCCAAGTCCGCTTATCCCAACGGCTTCACTCTGGACAGCGTTGTGACCACCAACGATGCAGTTACCGTGGCCATTGCAGAGATGGTACAGTACTATCTGTCCCAGATCGGCATCACCATGACCTTCGAGTCCTATTCCATTCCCATCGCTGTAACCGAGTACTTTGTTACCGGCAAGACCCAGATAGGCTTCAAGAACGCCATGGAAGGTGCTCCCGCACTGGATCCTGACCAGATCTATGACACCATTGGCTACAAGTCCACCAACCCCTCCGCCACCATCAGCACCGATCCCGATGATGACTTCAACACCAATCTCTACGGCGGTCTGAGCAGCGTGGATCCCGAGGTTCGTGCCGAGTGCTACAAGTTCGTTCAGGAATATCTCCACGACACCGCATATCAGATTCCCATTGCAGAGGCCTGCGTTGGCTACTGCTACCGCACCGACTACATCACCGCGCTGAACGTGGTTTCCCCCACCTATCCCCCTCTCCGCTTTACTACCTTTGTGGATGAAGCTACCTACAACGGCCAGTAATTCTCAGTCGTGTTCCAAGTCGCATAACATCAAAACCGCCGGCCGAATATCCGGTCGGCGGTTTTCTGAACATTGGAGGGAAACAATTTGCTGAAATTCATAATAAAACGGGTGCTCTGGATGATTCCCGTTATGCTGGGCGTTGTATTTCTGGTATTCACCATCAACTACTTCACCCCCGGCGACCCTGTCGTCTCCATTCTCGGCTCCAACTATACCCAGGAGCAGTATGATGCCACAGAGGCATCCCTGGGACTGGACAAGCCCTTTTTCACCCAGTTCTGTACTTATGTAAAAAATGTGGTGACCAAATTTGATTTTGGCACCTCCTACTCTTCCAAGCGTCCCGTCAGCGAGGAGCTGGGCGAACGCTTCCCCACCACCCTCAAGCTGGGCATTCTCAGCGTGTGTCTGACCCTGATTCTGGGTATCCCAATGGGTGTGATCAGTGCCACCCATCACCAAAAGCCACTGGACTATGTGATCTCCTCAGGCTCCATCGTGTTTGCTGCCATTCCCGGCTTCTGGCTGGCGCTGATGCTGATGATCCTGTTCTGCTTCCGGCTCCCATGGCTGCCGGCCTCCGGTCTCGTGGGATGGAAGAGCTACATCCTGCCGGTGGTATGTCAGGGTCTGTCCCCTGTGGCATCCGTTGTGCGTATGACCCGCTCCAGTATGCTGGAGGTCATCCGTCAGGACTACATCCGTACCGCCCGGGCAAAGGGTCTGAAGGAGGGTCTAGTGATCCGCCGTCACGCCCTGAAGAATGCGCTGATCCCTGTCATCACCGTGGTAGGCCTTCAGATGAGCCTGATTATGGGTGGCTCCATCCTGATCGAGACCATCTTCTCCATCCCCGGCATCGGTGCCTGGATGAACACCGCAATTCAGGCCAAAAACTACCCCGTGGTAGAGAGCAGCGTGCTGCTGATCTCCCTGACCGTCTGTGTCATGAACCTGCTGGTGGATCTGGCATATGCCTTTGTGGACCCCCGTATCAAGGCACAGTTCTCCGGTGGTAAAAAGAAAAGCTCCAGGAAGAAAGCTGCGGGAGGTGCATAATGGTGCTGGGTTACAAGAAAAAGAAAGAACATATTGAGACACTGGAAACCATGGCAACACGCCGCCACAGTCAGTGGGGCGATGTATGGAGACGACTCTGCAAGAACAAGCTGGCCATGTTTGGCCTTGGAATCGTGGTCGTTCTGGTACTGGTGGCCATTTTCGCTGACGTGCTTGCCCCCTATGATCCCTATGAAATGAACATTGCAGAACGGCTCCAGTTCTCCTCTGCAAAGCACTGGCTGGGTACAGACAACTACGGCCGTGACCTGCTGAGCCGTCTGATCTACGGCAGCCGTACCTCTCTTCTGGTTGCCATCATCTCTCTGATTATCTCCACCCTGATCGGCGCTGTGATCGGCGGCATTGCCGGTTATTTCGGCGGTTGGTGGGACACCATCCTGATGCGCATTCTGGACATTCTCATGGCCATTCCCAGCATCCTTCTAGCTGTATCCATCTCCTCCATGCTGGGCTCCGGTATTTTCAACACGGCGCTGGCCATTGCAGTTTCCGGTGTACCGGGCGCTGCAAGACTGATCCGTTCCTCCATTTTGACGGTCAGAGACCAGGAATATGTAGAAGCTGCCGTGGCCACCGGCTCCGGACGTATGCGCACCCTGTTCAAGCACGTTCTGCCCAACTGTCTGGCCCCCCTCATTGTGGACACCTCCATGCGTGTGGGTGCCTCCATTATGGCAATCTCCGGTCTGGCCTTCATCGGCCTCGGCGTAGCCGCTCCCACTGCAGAATGGGGCTCCATTATGACCTCCGGCCGGGAATTTATCCGTGAATTCTGGCCTCTGGCAACCTATCCCGGCATTTTCATCATGCTCGCTCTGTTCGGATTCAACGTCTTTGGTGACGGCCTCCGTGATGCCATGGATCCGAAGCTGAAGCAATAAGGAGGTATAAGCATGAACGAAGAGAAAACCATGACCGGTCAGGAAAACCTGATTGAAATCAGGGATCTGACCATTCACTATGTTACCTCCGAGGGTACATACGAGGCAGTCAATCATGTAAATCTGAACATCGGCAAAACCGAGACCGTAGGTCTTGTGGGTGAGACCGGTGCCGGTAAAACCACCACCGCACTGGGTCTTTTAAACCTGATCCCCAATCCCCCCGGAAAGATCATCTCCGGCGAGATTCTCTATGAGGGCAAGGACATTCTGAAAATGAAGGACGAAGAGATCCGCCATCTCCGTGGCAACGTGATCTCCATGATCTTTCAGGATCCCATGACCGCACTGAACCCCATCATCCGGGTGGTGGATCAGATTGCAGAGGTTATCAGCATTCATCAGAACCTCTCCCCGGCGGAATCCATGAAAAAAGCCAGCGACATGCTTGAGATGGTGGGCATTCCCGCCAGCCGTGGCAGTGAATATCCCTTCCAGTTCTCCGGCGGCATGAAGCAGCGTGTGGTCATCGCCATCGCTCTGGCATGTAACCCCCAGCTGCTGATCGCAGACGAACCCACCACCGCACTGGACGTGACCATTCAGGCGCAGGTTCTGCGGATGATGAACGATCTGAAAAAGGAACTGGGTTCCTCCATGCTGCTGATCACCCACGATCTGGGCGTGGTGGCAGAGACCTGCGACAAGGTAGCCATTATGTACGCAGGTGAAATCGTGGAATACGGCAATCTGGAACAGATTTTTGATTTCACCGCCCACCCCTATACCCACGGTCTGTTCGGCTCCCTGCCCAGTCTGGACAAGGATCTGGAACGCCTCAGCCCCATCGAGGGTCTGATGCCCGATCCGGCAAATCTGCCCCAGGGCTGCAAATTCCACCCCCGCTGCAAGCAGTGTACCGAGGCGTGCAGGAAGGTTCAGCCTGAGCTGATCGACATTGGCGGAGGCCATCTGTGCCGCTGCCACCAGGTCAAAAAGGAGGTTCCGGTCAATGCGTGAAGAACTGATTCGAGTTGAACATCTGAAAAAGTATTTTAAAACCGGTGGCGGTATGCTCCATGCCGTGGATGACATAAACTTCTCTCTGGGTTATGGCGAGACCCTGGGCGTGGTAGGCGAATCCGGCTGTGGCAAGAGCACTCTGGGCCGTACCGTTCTCGGTCTTCTGGATGCCACCGACGGCAAGATCATTTTCGAGGGGAAGGACATTACCAAAGCCAGTGGCAAAGAGCGCATGGCCCTCCGGAAAGAGATGCAGATCATTTTCCAGGATCCCTTCTCCAGCCTCAATCCCCGTATGTGCGTTTTCGATCTGATTGCAGATCCCCTGCGCACCTACAAGATCTACAAAAACAAAAAAGAGCTGGAAGCCAAGGTCTTTGAGCTGATGGACACGGTAGGTCTTGCACGCCGTCTGGCCTATGCCTACCCCCACGAGCTGGATGGCGGCCGCCGGCAGCGTATCGGCGTTGCCCGTGCCCTGAGCCTTGACCCCAAATTCGTGGTCTGCGACGAGCCTGTATCCGCACTGGACGTATCCATTCAGGCACAGATCCTGAATCTGCTTCAGGATCTCCAGAAGGAACGGGGTCTGACATACATCTTCGTCACCCACGATCTGTCCGTCGTTAAGCACATTTCCAACGACATTCTGGTCATGTATGTGGGCTCCATGGTGGAAAAATGCGACGCCAAGGAGCTTTTCAAAAAGCCCTATCACCCCTATACCAAGGGTCTTCTGTCTGCAATCCCCATCCCCAGCATTCATGTGGAGAAAAAGCAGATCGTAATGCAGGGTGAGCTTACCAGTCCCATCGATCCCAAACCCGGCTGCCGGTTTGCAAACCGCTGTCCCTATGCCAAGGAGCGCTGTTTCCAGGAGGAGCCCCCCTACGAGGAGATCGAGCCCAATCATTTTATCCGCTGTCATTATGTCCGTGAGATCAACGGGCTTTGATGATACAGAATCACAAGGAGGTAAACCCCGATTATGAGCGTTAAATATTCCCACGTTCTCTCTCCCCTGGTGATCCGTGGCCATGTGCTGAAGAATCGCCTGGAGGTATCCAACTCCCTTCCCCATTTTTTGCAGGGTAACGAGCCCTACCCCGCAGACGGCGTTATCACCCACTATGCCAACAAGGCAAAGGCCGGTGCCGCCATCGTCACCTGCATGGGCATCAACAATTTCTCCCGGGATATGATGGTTCCTGCTGAGTCCGCCATCACCCATATGCCGGATTATGATCTTTATAACCCCGCCTGCCAGAACTACCTGTTGCAGCTTGCAGATGCCATTCACTATCACGGCAGTCTGGCCTGCATGGGTCTGTTCGTTGGCCCTCCCTCCGGCTATCCCTATCAGCACGAGGACGGCACTGTGGAGCTGCTCCGTGTAGGCGAGATTGCCACCGGCGACCCGGTCTACCGTGCTCCCAACTCCCTCCACGAGGAAGCCGCCAACGCAGAAGGCCCCGGCATGTTTGAGCAGGCTGTATCCTGCTGCACCCCGGAACAGATGGAATACGTGGCAAAGTCTCTGGCACAGGAAGCAAAGATCCTGAAATTCCTGGACTTTGACATGGTATCTCTCCACTTCTGCTACCGTGCCCAGCTTCCCACCGCCTTTATCAGTCCCCTGACCAATCACCGTATCGACGAGTACGGCGGGTCTCTGGAGAACCGGATGCGGTTCCCCCTGCAAATTCTGAAGGCTGTCCGTGAGGCTATCGGCCCCAATATGCTCATTGAGATCCTGTTCTCCGGCGAGGAGCCCGAGGGCGGATATACCATGGACGAGGGCGTGGAAATTCTGAAAATGATGGAGCCCTATGTGGATCTGGTACAGTTCCGCGCCTCCGAAACCGACGAAAACCACCCCACCGCCTTCAATCCGGAGCATATTCCCTTCCTGAAGTATGCGGAAAACGCCAAGAAGAAGGGGCTTAAGATGAAGGTGGCCTGCGTGGGTGGCTGCCACTACTTCGACGAGATCGATGCCGCCGTTGCAGAAGGCAAGGTGGACATTATCTCTGCCGGACGTGCCTATATCTCCAACCCCGATTATGCAGAGCTGCTCCGGGAGGGCAGAGATGAGGATCTGGTCCCCTGCCTCCGCTGCAACAAGTGTCACGGCCGTGGCGAGCACGATGCATTCCAGTCTGTCTGCTCCGTCAACCCCAAGATCGGCATTGAGCACCGGCTGGACATTCTGGAATCCCAGCCCGGGCCCAGCATGAACATCGCCGTTGTGGGCGGTGGCCCTGCCGGTATGAAGGCCGCCATGGAGCTTTGTGACAGAGGTCACAAGGTGACTATTTACGAGGCACAGGATCATCTGGGCGGTGCCATCTATCATGCAGACTTTGTGGACTTCAAATGGACGCTGAAGGACTTCAAGAACTATCTGGTTCGCCAGATCGAGAAACGCCCCATTGAAGTAAAGCTCAACACCTGTGCTACCCCCGAAATGATCAAGGCCACCGGTTATGACATGGTCATCGCTGCTCTGGGCGCTACCCCTGCAAAGCCCCCCATCCCCGGTCTCGACAAATCCCACGTTGTGGTGGCTTACGACTCCCTGCTGAACCCGGCTGCACTGGGCAAAAACGTTGTGGTCGTAGGTGGCGGCGAGGTCGGCGTGGAATCCGGCATGAATCTGGCCAAGAAGGGCCACAATGTCACCGTTCTCGAAATGGGTGGCATGCTGGCTGCGGAATCCACCGCAATTCACTACTACTCCATGTTCCGGGAAGCATGGGAAGCCATTCCCGATTTCCACAGCATCGTCAATGCCACCGTTACAGGCATCGAGGATGACTGCGTGAAGTACAAGGATGCAACCGGTGCAGAGCATGCCATTCCCTGTGACAACGTTGTGGTCTCTCTGGGTATGAAGGCAAAGATGGACGAGGCACTGAGCTTCTACGGCAGCGCAGATCGTTTTGAAATGATCGGCGACTGCAAGAAGCCCGCCACCGTGCAGCAGGCCATGCGTCAGGCCTTTGCTGTCAGCCACAGCGTATAATGAATCTGCTTTTATTTCCTTCCTAATTCCTCTTTACATGTCCCCCTGGGTGGTTTCCACTCAGGGGGACAAACTCTCCCCGGCCGGATTACGAACTGCCCCGGAAACTTTCAGCGTTACAATCCCTCAGTCAAACCCGCAAAATACCATGAAGCAGAAATTTGTGCAGCTTATGGGGCATTTAGACAGGACTGGTTTTTATTCCAGTTCTGGAAACACCTCTGTAGCGCTTCCTATACTTGACTTTTGAGACGAACATGTTACACTAATATAAACTTCACAAAAATCTTCACAAGTCTGCCCCAGCTTCCGTTTCTGCAAAAGGAAAAGCCGGGCCGAAAGGGGTTAAAACATGGAAGAAAAGTCCTTTTTCCAGAACAAAATCGCATCACGAATCATCTCTGTGGCAGCAGTGCTGATGGTCTGCCTGTATCCCTGCCTGTTCCAGTGGTTTAACAACGCAGACGAGGCACCGGTGCAGGATCTGCTCCCCATGCTGCCTATTTTCCTGGGAATTGCCCTGGTAACATGGGGCATTGCATATCTGGTGATCCGGAATTTTTCAAACACCTCCATTTTTACTGCTGCTGCCATGTTCGTTTTTATTAACATCGGCATGTGCTCCTCCATGCTGAAGGGGCATTTTGGATGGTTGCAGGACCGTTATCTGCTGGTTGCTGCGGTGCTTGTTCTTTTGGTATTGTGCATTTCCCTGCGGAAAAAGCCCCGGTTCCCGGGGACTGAGCTTTGTCTGATCCTGCTGATCGCACTGGTCAGCCTCTCCTTTATGAGCTTTGTCCGGGCAGCCCCCACCCTCTATGAGATCGTGGCTGCCGAGCGGAAGGACAGCCGGATCGACGAGAACACGGAGTTTAAAACAGAAGCCCGTCCCAACGTGTATTTCTTCCTGATGGACGAATACGGCGGGTACGAAAACCTGAAAAAATACTTCGATTACGACAACAGCCCCTTCCTTGACCGTCTTGCAGAGGCCGGCTTCCAGAACTCCAGAACCTCCCACAACGGGGAATCTGTATACACCTGGACGCTGGTACCCAACCTGCTGAATCTGGACTATGTGGTGGAGGATGAGCTTCCTCATCTGGTAAAGCGGGAATATGTGGACGACCCGGTTCTGTTCCGGATATTCCGGAACAACGGCTATCAGATCAATATGATCAACCACCGGGATTTTCTGGGGCACAGTGGCTGCAACGTGCTGTCCCGGCCCCAGATCAGTGACTCCATCGGAGACCACCTCTTTGACAACAGTCTTTTCGGCATGATCCCCCGGCTGCGGATCTGGCTGAAGGAACAGCTGGGGCTGTCCTCCAACGAATATTACACCAGTGAGCTTCTTCAGCTGACGGATCTGGCAGAGCACTGCGCCGATTATACCGGCAACCAGCCCACCTTTACCATGGTATATATCCAGTGTCCCCACACCCCGTATGTGGTGGATGCAGCGGGAAATCCCCGCTGCACAGGAACAAACAACCATGTGGAACAGTATTACTATCTGGATCAGCTGAAATGGATGAACTCGGTACTGGAAGAGACCACCGCAAATATTCTGGAGAAGGATCCTGATTCCATCATCATTTTCCAGTCGGATCACGGCTCCCGGTTCCCCGCCCATGTCTCCGGCTGCGACGGATACCCGGAACTGGATCAGGCAGCGGAGAACCCCACCATGCAAAATATTTTAAACTGCGTATACAATCAGAGGAAGCCCCTGAACATCGACGGTCTGAGCGGGATCAACACCTTCCGAACCCTGCTGAATCAGGAGTTCGGAACGGAACTGGAGATGCTGCCGGAGCCGATAGGATATATCGCCACCACCTTCGACTGGCGATAATCGGGAGAATTTGACCATGCGTATATTAAAAGCCATTCTTCTCTGTGCCCTGATCGCCCTGATCGGCGCTCTGGCCGCAGTACTGCTGCTGCACAGGGAGGACATATCCGCCTATATTGCCAGCGCAAGACAGGAGGCCGCTTGGAGGGATTATGCCTATTCCCGCGCCCGTGTGCCAAAGGAACTGAAGGGGGTATCCATCCTTCTGGTCGGTGACAGCTTTATTGCCGGCTGGGAACCGGAGCAGCATGATTATCTCTGGTCTACCCTGATGGACACCCAATGTGGCATGGACGTGGTATGCGCCGCCGTCACAGGCTCCACCGTCACCCTGGGAGAGGCCGAGGGATATGTTTACCACGGTTCTTATGAACCCTATGTAACACGGGAGCTGCCGGATCGGGATTTTGACATTGTTCTGGTGCAGGGAGGCATGAACGACTGGATGCTCTGCGCCCCATACGGCTCTGACGATTCCCGGGATGTCCAGACGATAAAGGGTGCCATGAACACGGTGCTGGATCGTCTGGAAGGGGCATACCCGGACAGTCTGATTCTGGCCATGAGTGCATGGGTGGATCCGGGAAAATGCAACTATGTGGGATACACCGCAGAATCCTACGATCAGGCTGTACAGGCGATATACGCCGCCAGAAGCATCCCCTGTTTCACCGCCTGTGACCCAAAGATCAGCGGGATTTACGCCGATGACCCGGATTTCCGGGTGAAATACTTCCGCACACCTCAGGACAGCTGGCATCTGAGCGAGGCGGGACACCGGCGATTTCTGCCGGTGATCACCACCTGGATCTATGAACGCTGGAAGGATTATTGTGCAGGCTGAGCCTGCCCGGATACAGAAAACCGCCGCAGGTAAGTGTACTTGCGGCGGTCTTTTTTCTGATGAGCGACGGGGGTGTGCAGCCCAGTTTACGAACTGCCTCGGAAACTTCCGGCGTTACAATCCCTCAGTCAAAACCTGCGGTTTTGCCAGCTCCCTTGTGTAAAGGG
>CAZFGL010000005.1:0-32971 GCA_964518645.1 uncultured Oscillospiraceae bacterium
CTTCCGGTTCGGATTTGGATTGCTGTGGTGCACCACGTCGGAGCAAGCTTTATATTGCTTGCTCCGACTTTCTTTTTGAAAAAATGTAGAGCCCCCGTTTGGCTGACAAAAACGTGGCTCTTTGATGAAATATGAGCAGCAGGCCACCTCCGGCGAGGTGGCCTGCTGCATGTTTTGACTAAATATCTTTTCAGACCTGTTTACCCATTTCGTAGGCTTCTTTCATGGCGGGAGTATCAAGGATCTTGCTCTTTTCATATACCCCCATTCCATAGATTACGCCCATTTCCTTCGCACCGTCCACGCAGTCGGTGTATCCACGGAAGCAGGACAGGGTGGTTTCGGCCGAACATTTTTCCACATCGGCAGCGGTGACAATATAATAGAACTCCTTGTCCCGAACCTCCAGCCAGCGGGCAAGGGTACGGTCAATCAGTGCCTTGAGCTGGGCATTTATGGAGTAAAAATAAACCGGACTGGCCAGAACGAGAACGTCAGCATCGATCATTTTCTGAAGAACCTCGGCCATGTCGTCTTTAATTACACAGGTGCCGGTTTCCTTACATGCGTAACAAGCTCTGCAATAGCCAATGTTTTTCTCTGCAACACGGATTTTTTCCACAGTATGACCTGCTTCGGCGGCGCCTTTGGCAAACTGGTCGCAGAGGATGTCGGAATTGCCGCCTTTCCGGGGGCTGCCGGAAAGAATCAGAACTTTTTTGCTCATGTTATGTGCCTCCTTACCATTTCTTTTCTTCTTTTTCACAGTTGTGCTGTTTTTTACGGGTTTCCACCATACCCACAAACCACTCGACCATGGCGGGATCAGCGTGGGAGAAGAAGGAGCTCTCCTTTTTGTCCAGCAGACTGATGGCGGTCATTTCCTTATCGGTCAGCTGAAAATCGAATACATTAAAATTCTCCTCCATCCGCTGGATGTGGGTGGATTTGGGGATCACCACAATGCCCCGTTGCAGGTGCCATCTGAGAATGACCTGAGCGACAGTCTTGCCGTATTTTTCTCCGATGACCTCCAGCAACGGCTGAGTGAACATGTCGCCACGGCCTTCTCCGAAGGGGGCCCAGGCCTCCATCTGGATGCCGTATTTGTCGTGCCAGAGCTTGCTCTCCTCCTGCTGATGATGGGGATGGATCTCTACCTGATTGACCATCGGCTTGATGCGGTTGAAGGAAGCCATGTCGATCATGCGGTCGGGGGAGAAGTTGGAGATACCAATGGCACGGAGCTTACCCTCAGTATACAGATCCTCCAGCGCACGATATGCACCGTAGGTGTCTCCAAAAGGCTGATGGAGCAGACAGAGATCCAGATAATCTACCTGTAGCTTCTCCATGGATTCCATGACAGAGGCCTTTGTGGCTTCATATCTGTAGTGTTCGATCCAAACCTTGGTGGTGAGGAATATCTCGTCTCTCGGAATTCCACTCCCGGCAATGGCGAGGCCTACTTCTTCTTCATTAAAATAGCTCTGAGCGGTGTCGATCAGTCTGTAGCCTGTTTTGAGTGCATCGCTGACACAGCGCGCGCACTCATCCTTGGTGACCTGATAGACGCCGTATCCCAGCTGGGGCATTTTTACCCCGTTAGACAGTGTGATGTAATTCATTTACGACTCCTTCCTGATTTGTTTTACTGCGTTGCAGTATTCTTCGTCGGATACCGGTTCGAGACACTGATTCGATGTGTTTGTTCCGGGAACTTCCACTGCCAGATGGGAAAACCAGCTGTCGGGTGCGGCTCCATGCCAGTGTTTTACGCCGGCGGGGATGTTAACCACGTCTCCCGGGAGCATCTCCATGGGGGATTTGCCCCATTCCTGATAGTATCCCCGGCCACTTGCACAGATGAGGATCTGGCCGCCTCCTGCTTCGGCCTGATGGGTGTGCCAGTTGTTGCGGCATCCCGGTTCAAAGGTCACGTTGAAAATCCCCACCTGTTCTGTCGACACAGGTGCAAGGTAGCTGTTCCACTGAAATACTGGGCGAAACCGTCATTTGGCTGTCCAATCGGAAATACCATTGCTGTGGAGTGTTCTTCTCTCGTTACATGATTTCTGTCGGTAGTTTGCCTGTTCATTTGTATACGCCTCCCGTAAATTCAGTTTTTTATTGCCTTTACTGTGCAGGTCTGCTATCATAGTAATACCTGAACCTGACTTTAGGTCAAGGGCTTTTTTGATGAAATTTCATGAAAACGTGGGAGGTGCGCTATGTATACAATTGGACAGGTATCGGAAATGTTTGGACTCCCTGTATCTACGCTCCGGTATTACGACAAGCAGGGTCTTTTTCCGGGGATTCAGCGGGTATCCGGGGTTCGTAAATTTGGGGATCGGGATCTGGAGGCCATTCGGATCATTGAGTGTTTGAAGAAATCCGGTCTGGAGATCAGGGATATTAAGCAGTTTATGGACTGGTGCGTTCAGGGAGAGTCTACCTATGCCCAGCGGCTGGAGATGTTTGAAAAGCAGAAGAAAAATGTGGAAGCAGAGATACGGCACATGAACAAGGTTTTTGATATGCTGCGGTTTAAATGCTGGTTTTACGAGCAGGCACTTGCGGATGGCGGGGAAGCGCGGATCCGGGAGATGCTCCCGGATCATCTGCCGGAAGAAATCCAGCGGGCCTATGACAACGCGCACAGCGAGTAAAGGGATTCCTGAAAAGGGGTGTACTGTATGCGGATGAAGGCGATTTTACTCCGTCTCGATTTTCTTTACCAATGAACAAACGGCGCCTTTCCGTGCTATAATACCTTCAGTTTAAGCACTTGAACGAAAGCGGGGGAGTTTTTTGGAGCTTCATGAAAAGGTTGCGCTGTTAGCGGATGGATTTGCAGTCAGTGCAAAAATGCTCTCGGCCATTGGGGATGAGACCAGACAGCATTTGATTTTGGAGATGCTGAAAATGGGAGATTGCGGTGGTGTCCGGGTGTGCGCCATCACAGAAAAGACCAATCTCTCCCGGCCGGCGGTGTCCCACCATCTTCAGATTATGAAGGATGCTGGGATTGTCCGGGTACGCAAAGAGGGGACAAAGAATTACTACTATTTTGACCCGGAAATGGCGTCCTTTGAGAAGCTGGTCTCCACGTTGCAGCTTGCAGTGGAGATTTGCAAAGAACTCCCGGATCGAAGCGGCAGAGACATGTAATGTGCTTACCATATTGGAGGGATTATGTATGAATTCGCTTGAAATTATGAAACAGAGACACAGCGTGCGCCAGTACACGGATCGTCCCGTTGAACAGGAGAAGAGAGATGTACTGAGTGGCCTTGTGGAGGAAATCAACCGGGAAAATGATCTGCACATTCAAATGATTTATGATGAACCCAAGTGCTTTGATTCCTTTATGGCCCACTATGGGAAATTCTCGGGGGTCAGGAATTACATTGCCCTTGTTGGAAAAAAGAGCGCAGATCTGGAGGAACGACTGGGGTATTATGGAGAAAAACTTGTGCTTAAGGCTCAGGAACTAGGGCTGAATACCTGCTGGGTAGCCATGACCCACGGAAAGAGCAGTGCCGTTGTGAACAAAGGGGAAAAGCTGGTTTGCCTGATCTCCCTTGGATATGGAGTAACCCCCGGGACGGAACACAAGAGTAAGTCCCTGAGCAGTGTTTGTTCCTGTAACGGTGAAATGCCCCAGTGGTTTAACGATGGTGTAGAGGGGGCACTTCTTGCGCCTACGGCGATGAATCAGCAGAAGTTTTTCTTTGAACTGCTTCCGGATGGGAAGATCCGCAGTAAAAGTGGCAGCGGGTTCTATGTAAAACTGGATCTGGGTATTGCCAAATATCACTTTGAGGTGATTTCCGGGAAAACAGATTGCTGGGCTAAGTGACAGAATTGGCTCCCGGAATAAACGACATACGAGCGTGCAGCATTTGCAGTCCCTGTTCTGATGACAGGGGCTGCTTTTGTATCAGAGGCAAGCTGAAACATAAACGATAATTCCACTTCACAAAACGTGAAATATGTTTTATAATATCCGGGAAAGACGCCCCGGTGCGCCTTTTCCTGTTGTAAAAAACACTGGCTTTTGAAAGGCAATGATATGGATAAACAACAACTGATCGCCATGCTTGCGGAAAACGGTGAGGACCGGCTGCTTCTGGCGAAGGTATATGATAAGCTCTCTGCGGCTGACCGGAAGAATATCCCCGGAGCCACCTGCTTTCTCTCCGGGCGGGAACAGATGCTGGTGAAGCAGATGGTGGACAGAATGGGGATTCCCAATACCTGCTTTTTTGGTGGGACAGACAATCCTGACCGTCAGGTGATCTGTTATGTGCCGGATTATTACACGCCGGAGGATTTTTTTCAAAGTGAGGATGGGCCTGTGACGGCACTGCGGGCTGAAATATCGGACTATGATACCCTGACCCACCGGGATTTCCTGGGGGGAATTCTGGGGCAGGGGATAAAGCGTGAGGTTCTGGGGGACATTTTTGTGTCAGAGGGACATTGCGATTTTCTGGTTCTCCGGGAAATGGGGCCGTATCTGCTGCAAAGTCTAACATCTGTTGGCCGGGCGAAGATCCGACTTTCTCCCATTGCGCTGGGGGAGATTGAGGTTCCCCCTCAGAAAATCAAATCCATTCGGGATACAGTGGCCTCCATGCGGCTGGACTGCGTAATGGCATCCGGTTTTGGTATGGGGCGCAGTAAGGCACAGACTCTGATTTCCTCCGGCAGGGTGGAAGTGAACCACGGATCAGTTTTAAAAGCTGACCGACTGGTGGAGCAGGGGGACGTAATTTCTGCCCGGGGACTGGGAAAGTTTCTGGTTGCGGAAGTGAATGGACAGACGAAAAAAGGCAGGATCGGTCTGACCCTGCACAGATATTTATAGAGAGGACGCATATGATTACTTCAATGTGGTTTCGACCCGGCGATGATATTTCTGTGGTGCTAGAGCTGCGGCGGCAGGTCTTTCAGGAGGAACTGGGACTTCCGGTGGAATTTGATCAGGACGGGCTTGACCCGTACAGCTACCATCTTGTGCTCCTTTATAATGATATTCCTGCTGCCTGTGGACGGATCTCCTATGGGGGCTTGAACACGGGCAGACTGAGCCGGATCTGTGTGCTGCACAATTATCGCCGTCAGGGGATCGGGGACGGTCTTGTGAAGGTGCTGGATTACAAGGCGTCCCAGCTGGGTATGGGACGTTCCCGGGTGGAGACGATTCCCGGGCTGGAGAAATTCTTTGGGTGCATCGGTTATGAAAAAACCGGAGACAGCTATGAAAAATACAACATGAGTTTAATTACTATGGAGAAGGAGACAAACGATGGAACAAGAGAAAATTGCGCGCATCAATGCGCTGGCAAGAAAAGCGAAGGCTGAAGGTCTTACCCCGGAAGAGATCACGGAACGGGACGCACTCCGGAAGGAGTACATTGCGGATTTTAAGCGCAGTCTGGTTGGCCAGCTGGAAGCCATCACCATTGTCGAGGAAGACGGTTCCAGACATAAACTGAAGAAAAAGGAACGCTGATTACCATAAAACAGTCACAGCCGAAGCGCCTGTCCGGGTGCTTCGGCTGTTGTGTATTTATATGTAGTACAAAGTCAGAGCGAGGATGATTTGAAACAGCATAATACATGGAAATCCGATGGTAAAGGATTTGTGCTTGGTTTTGTGGCGGAAAAGCTCCATGCCCAGCCATCCGCCGATACTGCCTCCGAGGATCGCAGAAAGAAACAGGGTTCGCTCCGGAACGCGCCACGCCCCACGTTTTGCCCGGCGTTTGTCCACACCCATAAGGATGAAGGCGAGAAGGTTCAGCATACAAAGGTAAATCATTAAGTATTTCATATAATCACTCCGCTGTATACTATACCAGCGACATGGGGTCAGTGCAAGAGCCTGTTTTTTGTGGAACGGAGTAAAAATGCCCCTGCAAGAACGATTGGAAGAAAGCCAAGATGATATTTTCCTGTCAGAAAGCTGGAGAAAATCAGACCAAAAACAGCGAAAACGTTGGAAACAACTCCGGCGACCTTTTCGGCGGTGTCTTCAGGGAGCAGCAGAAGGAGGGCACTGCGGAGCATACGCCATCCATCGAGACCATGCAGTGGACACAGATTGGCAAGCCCTAAAAGGAGACTGTAATGGCCTGTCCGGGGAAAAAGAGGATGAAACAGCCCGGTAATGAGGCTGAACAGAGGACCTGCGCCGGCGGCCAGAAGTTCCTCCGGGTATGACAGCGGTGCGGTGTCCATTTTTGCACCGAAAAAAGTGAAATGGAGGGTCAATGGTGGCTTATCAAGGATACACAGGGCGATATAATGCCCCAGTTCGTGAATGAGTACGGACAGGGCGAAGGGAAAAACTGTTTCTGGGCGGAGGTAATATAGCACGGAGAGCCAGAGAATGACGCTGGGGTGGACGGAACATGCCTTCATCAGGTTTGGTGGGTGACAAATGGGAGAAAATGTTCTGTTTCGGGAACCAGAGACTGCTTCAGCTGTGGGAACACTAGATAGGTACTGAGAAGAAAAATCAGCAAAGCCGTAAAGAAAAACCAGTTTTGAAATAAATGACGCATTTGTTTCACCTCGCCAGATTATATGCCGGTGAGGGAAGGGGATATGTTTGATTTGACGCTTCTTTTAAGATATGATAAAATATAAATTCGAGATGTAACACCAGACGTGAAAAAGGAGCAGCGTATGTTGGAACGAGATGAAATGCGATTTATAGAAGCCAGAAAAAAAGTGATCGGAGATTGCTACCGGAATCTGAACCCGATGCAGCAGGAGGCGGTCCTGACCACACAGGGGCCGTTGCTGCTGCTGGCAGGCGCAGGAAGTGGGAAAACCACGGTTTTGATCCACCGGATTGCCAATCTGATCCGCTTTGGATGTGGCGCAGACAGCGATTTTGTCCCTGAATATGTTACCCCGGAGGATGTGGATTTCCTTTGTGCATATGCGGAGGCTCCCTTTGAAGATGGAAAGGCCCGGGCAGAGAGCCTTTGTCAGGTAGAACCGGTGAATCCCTGGAATGTGATCGCCATTACCTTTACCAACAAGGCGGCCAACGAACTGAAGGATCGACTGGAAAGAATGCTGGGGGAACAGGGGCTTGGTGTATGGGCCATGACCTTCCACTCGGCCTGCTGCCGGATCCTGCGTCGGGACATTGACCGGCTCGGGTATGACAACAGCTTTACCATCTATGACTCCGGCGATTCTGAGAAGGTAATGAAGGAAGTCATTAAAGATATGGGGCTGGACGAGAAGAGCTTCCCGGCAAAAAGTGTCCTCTCTGCGATTTCCGCCGCCAAGGATAAAATGCAGACCCCGCAGCAGTTTATTGTCAATGCGAAATCCTCTACGGATTTTCGGGCGCAGCGTATGGGCGAGGCCTACGACGAGTATCAGAAACGGCTGAAGGGGGCCAATGCTCTGGACTTTGATGATATTATTCTGCTGACTGTACGGCTTTTGCAGAACTTTGACGATGTGCGGGAATACTATCAGAGAAAGTTCAAATACGTTCTGATCGACGAGTATCAGGATACCAATAATCTTCAGTATCTGCTGGCCACATTGCTCTCCGGCGGATATGAGAACATATGTGTGGTGGGCGATGATGACCAGTCCATCTACCGGTTCCGCGGTGCCACCATTGCGAATATTCTTAACTTTGAAAAACAGTACCGTGGTGCCCGGGTAATTCGTCTGGAACAGAATTATCGCTCCACGAAATACATTTTGGAAGCAGCCAATGCGGTGATCTCCCACAATCAGGGACGTAAGGGCAAAAAACTCTGGACGGATAATTCTCAGGGGGACCGGATCACCCTGTACGAGGCTTATAATGAAAATGAGGAGGCGAATTTTGTTTCCTCTAAGATCCTTGCGGGGCTGTCCCGTGGGAAAAAGTTTAAAGATAATGCCGTTCTGTATCGTACCAATGCCCAGTCAAACGCCATAGAAATGTCCTTCAAGCGAAACGGTATTCCGTACCGGATCATTGGCGGAACACGGTTCTTTGACCGGGCTGAGGTCAAGGATATGCTGGCATACCTGTGGGTGATTCAGAATACCACCGATGACCTTCGGCTCAGACGTATTATCAATGTTCCTGCCCGGGGAATCGGTGGGAAGACTCTGGAATCTGCGGAACGTCAGGCAATTGTGGCAGGGATCCCTCTGTTTGATGTGATCCGGGATCCGGGTGGGTATCCCTCCCTGGAAAAGGCAGCGAGGAAGCTTTCTGCATTCTCTCAGATGATCCTTTCTCTGAAGGAGAAGAGCGTAGAACTGCCACTGCCTGAGTTCTATGAATGTGTTATGACCGAAACCGGATACATTGCCATGTTGGATGCAAGGGAAAGTCTGGAAAATCAGGTCAGAAAGGAAAATGTACAGGAGCTGAAATCCAGCATTATCTCCTATGTGGAGCAGGCGGAGAATCCCACTTTGGGGGGCTTCCTGGAGGAGGTCAGCCTGTACACGGATATTGAGAAATACGATCAGGATGCAGATGCGGCGGTAATGATGACCATTCACTCGGCCAAGGGACTTGAGTTCCCTAATGTTTTCCTGGTGGGTATGGAGGATGGCCTGTTCCCGGGAATGCGGGTGTTTACTGACCCGGAGGAGATGGAGGAGGAACGGCGTCTTTGCTATGTTGCTATTACCCGTGCCAGAGAAAACCTGTACCTCAGTCATGCAAGACAGCGTATGCTCTATGGCCGTACATCCTTTAATCGGGTCTCCCGGTTTGTGGGAGAGATCCCGGAGAATTGTCTGGAAGAGCGGAAAAAGCAGCCCAGAACCAGCGCGGCATCCACCGGCAGTTACAGCTCCTACGGAAGAACCGGCGGTTATGCCGGAAGATCCTCTTATGGTACCGGAAACCGGGCGCCTGTACCCAAGCCCCAGAGTGCGGTTCCCATGCTGGAACTGATGAAGGGGGATGTGGTGATCCATTCTGCCTTTGGAGAAGGTATGGTGGTCAACATTCTGAAAATGAACGGCGATGCCATGCTGGAGATCGCCTTTGACGATGTGGGAACCAAGCGCCTGATGCTGAAGGCGGCGTCGGCCCATATGAAAAAGAAATAAAACGCTTGTCTCCGCATAAAATATCCCGGAGGGGATAGGATGGGGAGAAGAAAGCGCAGAGCGATATTTCTGGGGCTGATGTGTCTGATTGGGCTTGCCGGGGTGGCGGTGCTGCTCCAGACCAGAGTGAATCCGCTGACAGAAGAACTGGCGTTGGCGAAAATCACAGATGCAGCCTCTAATGTGATCAATCAGGCGGTCAGCCAGCAGATCGAGCAGGGAGATGTGCAATATGATGACCTCGTTGATCTTGAACGGGACAAGGATGGCAACATCACTGCACTCACCACCAACATGCGGGAGATGAACCGGCTGAAAACCCAGCTGCTATCCAAACTGGACAGCGATATCTATGACATCAGCGATGATGAGATTAGTATTCCGGTGGGGAATCTGACGGGAATTCAGCTGCTGTCCGGCAGAGGCGGTACCATTCCGGTAAAAATCGTGGCGGTAAGCTCCTCGGATGCATATTTTCATGGAGAATTCTATGATGCGGGGATCAACCAGACGGTACACAGGATCATGATGGATGTGGCGATTGATCTGATCATCCTGCTTCCATCGGGGACGGTGACGGACTGTGTGGTAACTGAGGTCTGTGTTGCGGAAACGGTGCTGCTGGGGCGGGTTCCGGAGAGTTATACATATTTTAATGGCAGCGGGGACAGTACGCTGGACTATTATGCGGCAAAAGAGGGATAGCATGAATCCAAAAGAAGAAATCATCACGCTGACGGCGGAATTAAATGAAGCGGGGCACCGGTACTATGTGCTGGATGCCCCAACTATGCCGGATTTTGAATATGACAGAAAGCTTCGCCTGCTGGAGGAGTTGGAGGCGAAGTATCCGGAATATGTGCAGACGGATTCACCTACCTGTCGTGTAGGTGGTGAAGCGCTGTCTGCGTTTACACAGGTGGTGCATCAGGTGCCCCTTGAGAGCCTTCAGGATGTGTTCTCCTATGAGGAACTGGGAGAATTTGACCAGCGGATCCGGGAGACTGCGCCGGATCGGGTGTACAGTGTGGAACCTAAGGTAGACGGCCTTTCTGTAGCGCTGGAATATGAAAACGGGGTGTTTGTCCGGGGCGCTACCCGGGGAGATGGAAACGTAGGGGAGGATGTGACGGAGAACCTGAGAACCATCCGTTCCATTCCACTGAAAATTGAAAACGCCCCCCGGCGGCTGATTGTCCGTGGTGAGGTCTTTATGCCGAAAAAGGTGTTCCATGCCCTGAATGCCCAGCGGGAAGAACAGGGGAAAAGCCTGTTTGCCAATCCTAGAAACGCCGCGGCCGGCAGCCTCCGCCAGCTGGATCCGAAAATAGCCGCCCAGCGACAGCTGGATGTGCTGATCTTTAATCTTCAGTATGCTTCTGAGGATATGCCCGGAAGCCATACGGAGATCCTGGATCGGCTTCGGGAAATGAAATTTAAAGTGATCCCTTATACCCGCTGCACCGGGGTAGGGGAGGTGGAGAATACCATCACTGCCATTGACGCAGGCAGAGAGAATTATCCCTTTGATATTGACGGTGCCGTGGTGAAGGTGGATGACCTTGCTCAGCGGGAACAGCTGGGCAGTACTGCGAAATTCCCCCGCTGGGCGTGTGCCTATAAATATCCCCCTGAGGTGAAGCCCACTGTGGTGGAGGACATTGTGATTCAGGTGGGAAGAACCGGTGTCCTGACTCCGAAGGCTGTGGTGAAGGCGGTTCGGCTCTCTGGTACAACGGTGACCAATGCGACCCTTCACAATCAGGACTTTATTTCCGAAAAGGACATTCGGGTGGGAGATACGGTGCTGATCCGGAAGGCTGGGGAGATCATTCCTGAGATACTGGAAGTGGATTTGAAGCTGCGTCCGGAAGGTGCGGTACCCTATACCCTGCCGTCGGTATGTCCCGTTTGCGGTGGCAAGACCTGGCGGGATGATGACGGGGCGGCGATCCGTTGTGTAAACGAAAGTTGCCCGGCTCAGAAGGTGCGTTTTTTGACCCATTTTGCCTCAAGGGATGCCATGGATATTGATGGACTGGGCAGTGCCATTGTGGAGCTGCTGGTGGACAATCATTTGATTGAATCTCCGGCGGATCTGTATGAACTGAAGGCTGAACAGCTTCAGGAACTGGATCGGATGGGGAATCAGTCTGCGGCCAATCTGATTTCTGCCATTGAAAAATCGAAAGAGAATGATCTGTGGCGACTGATTTTTGCTTTGGGCATTCGCCAGGTTGGAGCCAAGGCGGCGAAGGTGCTGGCTATGGAGTTCGGGACCCTTGAAGGACTTCGAAATGCAAGTTTGGAAGACCTGACTGCCGTTTCGGATATTGGCGGTATTACGGCCGGGAATATCAAAGATTGGTTTGAACGTCCGATCAACCGAGAAATGGTGGAACGTCTGATCTCTCTGGGGGTAAATACCAGATGCCTGACAGAGATTACGGACAAACGCTTTGCCGGACAGACCATTGTTTTGACGGGAACGCTGGAACGGATGACCCGGCAGGAGGCCACGGAAATTGTGGAGAAATTCGGCGGAAAAGCTTCCGGCAGTGTGTCGAAAAAAACCAGTTTTGTGGTGGCTGGCCCGGGGGCTGGGTCTAAATTGAAAAAGGCCAATGAACTTGGAATTCAGGTGCTGACTGAGGAAGAATTCCTGGAAATGATACAATAAAAATACGGACTTTAAGCAGGAGCAGCCGATGGCTGCTCCTGCTTTTTTATGTGTCTGTTTGAATTGGTGGGGGAGGGGAGATGCGGTGAACAAGTGGGTTACAAAATGGTTACGAAACAAGAGGTGAACAAATTTATGTAAACTTGCGTAAACCTGCAAAAGTTTCGACAAAACGTGCACAATGTAACAATGTTACGAAACACATAATGAGGCTAAAATGTAACTGAAATGATATTTCTCGACAAAATGATACAAAACGGGAACAAAAATATATACAAATATTCGCGTTTGAACTTATATAAAATGACTAAAACTGCGACATATGTGGTGCTTAAATGACAAAGTGGGCACAAAATCTTGCTTTTGATTAAAAATAGGATTACAAAATGTAATTGACATTTAAACAAAAATGAAGTATGATTTTGGTGCAAACGAAATCGTGGTTTCGTTTTGAGAAAGAAGATTTTCGAGGTAAACAATTATGAGTCGCAAGTTACACGTTGCTTTTCCTGCATGCTTTGTTCTGGTTGTGGTGCTTCTGATCGGGTATTTCTGTATTGTCGGCGGATCCGTTCAGGATGGCAGTCTCCAGGCGGAGAATGCTGCCGCTTCGGTTCAGGAGATCTCCGGTAAAAGTCTGAGCGCTCCGGCTGAGGTGGTCACAACTACTGTTCCTCAGGAGCCTGCGGAAGAGGTCAATTCCGCACAGGAAGTTTCTGAAAGCACTCCCGGTGAAAGTGGTTACATACTTACCGAAAGTGAACGCATTGCTGTTGAATGCGCCGTTATGTGTGAAGCCGGCGGAGAGGGGCACCGTGGGCAGATGATGGTTGCACAGAGCATTCTGGATGGAAGCCTCAGAAATGGCTTTGATGTTTTTGAGACCATCTACGCCTATCAGGTTCATTCCACCACCTATGACAATGTGACCGATGAGGTCCGTGAGTCGGTTTCCCGTGTCTTTGATGATGGAGAGCGTGTTACCGAGGAAAAAACGGATCTCTGGTATAATCCCGCTCTGGTTCAGTCCCAGTGGCATGAGGAGCAGCAGTATATCATTACCGTTGGCAGTCACCGCTTTTTCTGGATGAACGACGACATGTAAAATACTCAGTTTGAAAAACCCGGGGTGCCCCATATGGACATCCTGGGTTTTGTGTGCACCATGGATCATTTTCCAGACATGTCATGCTGGCTGAAGGGGCATGGGCACGGCTGATTTTCTGTTTCCGCTAAATTTTCCTCTGTTTTTGTCCCTTTTTGCGTGGAATATTCGAATTGAACAGATCCTGTGGTTTGCGGTATAATATTCTGCGAAAGAGAGGGAATAGGAATGCTTCCGTTTTTGATTGTTTGCCCACTGGTGTTTCTGGCGGGGTTTGTGGATTCCATTGCAGGGGGTGGGGGATTGATCTCCCTGCCTGCCTATATGATCGCCGGGCTTCCAAGTCATACGGCCATTGCCACCAATAAGCTGTCCTCCACGCTGGGGACCACAGCTGCCACCCTGCGTTTTCTGAAAAACGGATATATTCCGGTGAAGCTCAGTCTCTGCGGCGGTGCCATGGCGCTGCTGGGCAGTGTGCTGGGGGCGAGTTTGTCACTGATGGTCTCTGACCGGATACTCAAGGGAATGCTCCTTGTGGTGCTTCCAGTGGTGGCGTTTTATGTTTTGCGGTCAACAAAGCTGGATCAGCCGGAAGAGAGCAGACCACCAAAACAGCTTCTGGGGATCGTAATGGGTGCTGCATTTTTAATCGGAATATATGACGGCTTTTACGGGCCGGGGACAGGCACATTCCTGCTGTTGATTTTTACAGGGCTGGGAAAAATGGATCTGAAATCCGCTTCCGGTACCACAAAGGTGATCAATCTCTCCTCCAATGTGGCAGCGCTGATCACATTTTTGCTGAAGGGACAGGTATACTGGAAGCTGGGACTGGCGGCTGCGGTTTGTTCTGTTCTGGGCAACTATCTGGGTTCCGGACTGGTGACCCAGAAGGGGCAGAAGGTAGTGCGGCCGATTATTATAACGGTGCTTTGTATTCTGTTCCTGAAAGTCATATTTGGGTTCTAAAAAACAGGCGTGCTGCTGGGCAGCACGCCTGTTCTGGTTATTCCGTGTATTCGTCGTATTCGTCGTATTCGTCGGTTTCCGGTTCTGTTGTGGTACTGCTTCCGGTTTGCTCGGGGATAAAGGATGCCTCTTCGTTGTCCACAATGATCTTTCCGTAGTCGTCAAAACGGGTGTCGTGGGAGGCTGTGACAAATACGATATACTGATCCGGGTGGGAGGATATGTAGCCGGCCAGCTTTCCGCCACCGCTGTAGTATACATAAAGATGCTCTGCGTAGTCCAGTGCCTGATGGCCGTTTTCCGGGTCAGTGACCAGAATGCCCAGGGTACAGCGAATCCCTACGTCATCCTCGATGGCCTCGTAGGCCTCAATCAGAAGCTCCTCGCGGCTCTTTTCACTGGAATAGTCAATATACTGAGACTCCGGGAAATAGAAGTTGTTCAGGATAACCTCCTGGAAGCCCATATCTGCCAGGCTCAGGATCATTTCCGTGATGTATTTCTGTACATCCCGATTGGCGGGATCCAGCCAGTAGCTGTCCGAATCGCTCATCCAGAGTGCGCCACTTTCCAGAGGAAGGGCTCGGTCAATGTGATCCTTGGCGTAGGTGCTGTCGTCCAGACAGGAGATCATGGCGGCCAGTTTAACATGCTGATCCCTGGCACGCTCTATCAGGGTGAGAACCGGTTCGGTGTTGAGAATATCACTGCTTCCGGTGCGCATTTCCAGTATCAGCATGTTGTAGTTTTCTTCTGTGAAGTCAATGGCGTTAAGGGTAGAGCCGTCGGAGAGGGTCTCATAGCTGACCAGTAGGCCGTTTACCTCATCGGCACTGAGACGGATAATATCCTCGTTGGTGAGACCCTCGGCCTCCAGAATGGAGGTTCCTGTGATAAGAACAGGATTTTCCGGAGGGAGAATATTCAGCCCCTCCTCGATGCTGACGCCATCCTGCGTGTTGAAGGAAAAGTGTGCACCGTCCTCTGTGTAGACCACATATCGTCCCATATAGGAAAAACCAAGGATCAGAAACAGGAGGATTGCCACAACCGCAACTGCCAGTATAATGGCAAGCCGTTTCAGCAGAAGCTTTTTACGATAGGTCATAGGGCTACCTCACTTGAGCCGGGCGGACAGGCGGCACCAGTCGTCCTGCATCTCGGTTTCCACCACCTGAAGGCCTGCCCGCTCCAGGGCGTTCTGAACCTCTTCAAGACGGGTGTTCAGGACACCGGAACAGATAAACAGACCGTCCGGACGGAGAAAGTTGGGCACCACCACGGACAGGGGGATGATAACGTCTGCGACGATGTTGGCAAGAACAATGTCGTATCCGCCCTGTGCCAGCTTTTCCATCATGGCTCTGTCACCGATCACATTGCCGGTGATGGCATTGAACCGGGGGGCAGTGAGCCCGTTCAGCGCAGCGTTATCCCTGGCAATATCTTCGGCTTTGGGGTCAATATCTACGCCGGATGCGCTGTCAGCCCCCAGAAGCAAGGCTGCGATGGAAAGAATACCGCTGCCACTTCCCAGATCAATGACCCGTTCGCCACCGGAAATCGCCTTCTCCAGAGCTCTGAGGCACATCTGGGTGGAGGCGTGGGCACCGGTTCCGAAGATCATACCCGGATCCAGAATGACAGGCAGGCGATTATCCTGAAGGTCAGACTCCATCCACTGGGGGACGATCACCAGCTTTTCCCCAATGGGAATAGGCTGATAGTATTCCTTCCAGCTGTTCTCCCAGTCCTCTTCCTTTACATTTGCCAGACACACCTCAAGAGTCCCCAGATCAGTGTCCGGATTCTGGCTCCGGAAGGATGCCAGTTCCTCTCTCAGGTGGGAAAGTTTTTCGGGGGCGGTGGCATCATCCTCGATGAACAGCCGGATCTGGGAGACCTGGGACATCTGCTGTGCCAGCGCTTCGTCAACATAGTCCCAGTACTGGGTGTTTTCCTCCAGAAAAACTTTGAAATCTTCTGCGTCGTCTATGATAAAGCTGTCGTAGCCCATGGCGGTGAGCTTTTCCCCCAGAAGGTCGATGGCGGGGGAGACGGTTTTGATGGTTACTTCCAACCACTGCATGACATTTGCTCCTTTCGGTTTTCTCTATAGCTTGCTATCCTAGTATTCTACATGATTTTGCATGATGATACAAGTGAAAAGATATTTTTCGTTTACTTTTTGGGGAACTGTTGTATAATAATAGTCATAGAATCCCGAAAGGAACGTGACTATGCTGAAAAACAGAATTTCGTTGATGCCCGGGGTCAATCTAACTGTGATCCATGCAGATAAATTTAAAACGAATTGTATTTCCGTGAGTTTGCTCCGGCCTCTGTGCCGTGAGGAAGCTGCACTGAACGCCCTTTTGCCGGACGTATTGCTCCGGGGGTGCCGGATGTGTCCGGATATGGGGGCGATCTCCAGCTGGCTGGATGAGCGTTACGGCTCCGGTGTTCAGGCCACTTTGAGAAAAAAAGGTGAGGTTCAGGCAGTGGGCCTGTTCCTGGACTATATTGACGAACGCTATACCGAGTCCTCCGAGCACCTGACAGAGGATATTTGCCGTCTGATCGGCAGCTTCCTGCTGGAGCCTGTTCTGGACAACGGCGTATTCCGGGAGGAATTTGTGGCCGGTGAGAAAGTCAATCTGATCAACGCTATTATGTCCCAGATCAATGATAAAAGATCCTATGCCTCCATCCGGCTGCGTCAGGAGATGTTCCCGGAGGAGCGCTACGGTGTCAGTAAGCACGGCGAGGTGGAGGATGTGGAGGCCATCACGGCCGAGTCCCTTTATCGTCATTATGAAAAGGTGATTGAGACCTCTCAGATCGAGATCATTTACACAGGCAGTCTCCCCATGGAGACGGTGGCGGCTTATCTTACAGATGCCCTTCAGGGACTGCACCGGGGAGAACTGGTGCAGGCGGAGACCGCTCAGGGGACAGCACCGGATGAAGTCCGGGAGATCACTGAGGTTATGGATGTGAATCAGGGAAAGCTGGTTATGGGCTTCCGCACCGGCATCACCGCCGGGGATCCCATGGATCCGGCACTTCGGCTAATGAACTGCATCTACGGTGGCGGACTGAATTCCAAGCTGTTTATGAATGTCCGTGAGAAGATGAGTCTGTGCTATTATGCATCCTCCGGACTGGAACGGTTCAAGGGAATCATGATCGTTTCCTCCGGTGTGGACAGTGACAAGTATGAAACTGCCCGGGCCGAGATCCTACGGCAGCTGGATGCCTGCTGGGATGGAGATATTACGGAAGAGGAAATGGAGTCCGCCAGACGGTACCTGATCTCTGTATTCCGGTCCAGCGGGGATTCTCCCTACAACATGGACGACTATTGCCTGAGCCAGATCATCGGTGGTTTTGAGGAGACACCGGAGGAGACCATCCGGCAGCTGGAGCAGGTTACTTTGGAGGACATATGCACGGTTGCAAAGCAGGTCAAACTGGATACGATTTATTTCCTGAAGGGGGCGGAAGCATGAAGGAATTCAATTATGAGAGAGCCGGACAGAAGATCCTGACTGAGACGCTGCCCAACGGCCTGCGTATTTATCTTGCGCCCAAACAGGGATTTTCCAGAATGTATGCGCTGTTTGCAACAGATTATGGTTCCATTGACACTAGCTTTGTGCTGGACGGAAAGCCCTATACCTCTCCGGACGGTGTTGCCCATTATCTGGAGCATAAAATGTTCGACATGCCCGACGGAAATGCCCTTCAGAAAATGTCTGTTACCGGGGCAAGCCCCAATGCATTCACCAGCTACAATATGACGGCGTATTATTTTTCCTGTACCGACCAGTTTGAATACAATCTGGAGACCCTTCTTACCTTTGTATCTCAGGGGTATTTTACTGAGGAGAGCGTGGAGAAGGAACGGGGGATCATTGCTCAGGAAATCAAAATGTATGAGGACAATCCCGGTTCCCGGGTAGATGAAAACCTGTTTGCGGCCATGTATGAAAATCACCCCATCCGGGTGAATATTGCCGGAACGGTGGAGAGCATCGGGGAGATCACTGCCCAGATCCTGCGGGATTGTCACCGGGCCTTTTATGATCCTTCCAATATGGTCTTGTGTGTCTGCGGTGATATAGACATGGATATGGTCAAAAACATGGCGCTGCGGATCCTGCCCAAAGTCCCCGGCGGGGCATCCCAGCGGGACTATGGCCCGCAGGAGCCTCTGAAACCGGGTATGAACCGGATCACCCAGGAGATGGAGGTCTCCATGCCCATGTTCTCCATTGGGTTTAAATGCCCGGAGATCCCCAAGGGGGAAGAGCGGTTCCGTCAGGAAGTGATCGGAGATCTGGCCGCGGAGATCCTCTGTGGAGAGTCCTCCCAGCTTTATATGAAGCTTTATGAAGAAGGTCTGATCGATTCCGGCTTCTCCGTGGGCTACGGCTCCATCAAGGGCCTTGCAGCTATGAGCATGAGCGGGGACAGCAATGACCCGGAGGCCGTGCTGAAAGCGATTCTGGAGGAACGGGACCGTATCGTCCGAGAAGGCGTGGACGAGGGACTGTTCAATCGGCTGAAAAAATCCAGCTTCGGCCGCAGGATCCGGGGGATGGATTCTTTTGACGGGATCTGCTACCGGATGGCTATTGCGGATTTTGATGGGTATAACTACTTCTCGTTCCCGGAGCTTTATGACACCATTACCTCTGAGGATGTGCGTCAGATGCTGGAAGCGCAGATCATTCCGGAGCAGGCTGTTCTCTCTGTCATACTTCCCAAAACACATGTAAAGGAGGAATCCTGATGTACGGACAAATCAGCTTCCCCAGTCTGGGGCTGAGCTTTAACCCCGACCGTGTGGCCTTTTATATTGGGGGGAAGGGGATATACTGGTACGGAATCATTATCGCCATGGGCTTCCTGCTGGCAGTGTTCTATTCCTGCCGGCGGGCGGATCAGTTTGGACTGACCCAGGATAATATTATTGATATGCTGCTCTGGGCGGTGCCTCTGGCAGTGATCGGTGCACGGGCGTATTACTGCATTTTCTCCTGGGAGATGTACCGGGATAACCCCATCCGGGTACTCTACATATGGGAGGGCGGCCTTGCCATTTACGGCGGTGTGATCGGTGCGGTCACCGGATTGCTGATCTCCATGAAGATCAAACATGTGAAGGCCTCTGCCATGATGGATATTGGCGGCCTTGGTTTGCTGATCGGCCAGAGCATTGGCCGGTGGGGCAACTTTATCAACCGGGAAGCCTTTGGCGAAGTGACTGACAGCTTTCTTCGGATGGGGCTGACCGATATGGGGGGGAATGTGACCTATTATCACCCGACCTTCCTCTATGAATCCCTGTGGAACGCGCTGGGACTGGTGATCCTCCATTTCTATTCCAAGAAGCGTAAATATGACGGCCAGATATTTACCATGTATGTGGGCTGGTACGGCCTTGGACGGGTATTTATCGAAGGACTGCGTACAGACAGCCTCTATGTCCTTGGGACAAATCTCCGGGTTTCTCAGCTGCTGGCCGGAGTGTGTGTGCTGGCAGCGGCAGTACTGCTATTCTACAACCGGGTATTCCGGGAGCATGACCCTGAAGAGCTGTATGTAAACGTCAAAAAGCGGGCAGCAGAGGCTTCCGCCACGGAATCGGTCCCTGTATCCGACCCTGTGGAGCCTGAGAACTCCGGGGAAAAGGATGCCGGGGAAGAAGCCGAGACGGAACAGAAGACAGAATAAACCGTTGCGTAAAAATAAGCCCCCTCAGGGCGTCCGGAAGCGTGGATGAAATGATTCATGTTCCGGGCTGTCCCTCAGGGGGCTTCTATGTATAATAAGGGAAAAGAACGATTTCGGATCTTGCAGAATTCAGCTGGAAGAAGTATACTATCCTAAGAAGTGAAGGGGGAAAGACTTTGAACTTTATCGGCCATTTTAAAACGATCACCAGCCATAAGCTGCTGGTTATGCAGTACTGTTTCCGGGTGGGACTGATCCGCCAGGGACTGATGCACGATATGAGTAAATATTCGCCCACAGAATTTCTGGTAGGTGGAAAGTATTATTCCGGAACCCGCAGCCCCAACGCTGCCGAGCGTGAGGACAAGGGATATTCTGTTGCATGGATGCACCACAAGGGCAGAAATAAGCACCATCTGGAATACTGGACGGACTATGGCGGGCCGGGGAATGACCTGATGGGACAGCCCATGCCTACAAAATATATGGTGGAGCTGTGCATGGATCGGATCGCCGCCTGCCGGATCTACCACGGGAAGTCCTATACCCAGCGGGATCCGCTGGATTATCTGGAAAACAGCCGGGACTCCACTCTGATGCATCCGATTACCAAGGCGCAGGTCGTGGAGATCCTTACCATGCTGGCGGAAAAAGGGGAGAAGGAAACCCTGCGCTATGTCCGGCAGGTGGTGCTGAAGAATAAGGTAAAATACTACAAATGCCCTGCGGCACCGGCTGTGGATCCCTGGGAAAAGGATCCGGTCTTTTTGCTTGCGGATGAACTGAAAGAGCTGTGCAAAGGCATTCAGACCCCATTCTATCTTTACGATGAAAAGACTATTGAAGCCGGTGCGGAACGTGTCCGCAAGGCGTTTTCCTGGAATCCCGGTCACCGTCAGTTCTTTCCGGTGAAGGCCACGCCCACAGCCGGGATCCTGAAGCTCCTCCGGAAGATGGGGCAGGGCGTGGTGTGCTCTTCTGCGGCAGAGCTGGAACTGTGCCGTATGTGTGGCTTTACACCGGAGGAGATCCTGTTTCTGCCCAATTATCCCCGCAGAGAGGATCTGGAGAAGGCTGCTGAGGTGGGGTGCATGCCCATTTTGGACAGTGTGGAGCTGATTGAGGATTTTGCACGCTGTGGCCTTTTGAAGGGAACGGTTGGTCTGCGGATCAATCCCGGGGGATATTTCCGGTTTGGAACCAGAGAGGTGAAAAACCGGGATGTTAAATTCGGCATTCTGCCTGGACAGCTTCCGGAGGCTGTTTCCAGGCTGAAGGAATATGGGGTGACGTCCATCGGCATCCACGGGTACCTGTCCGGTAATACCCTGGAAACGGCGTATTATCCCAGATTGACGGAACTGCTGCTGGATGTTGCCGAAACTGTGGCGGATATTCTTCCGGTACAGTACATAAACATCTCCGGCGGTATCGGTATTGCCTATGAACCCGGCCAGAAAACCCCGGATCTAATGGAACTGGGGCGTGCGGTAGAGCAGGTATTCCGGGACAAGGCTCCCGCTGACCGTTTTCCGGAGCTTCGGCTGTATACAGAGCTTGGACGGTATGTCACTGGCCCAGGGGGGATCCTTGTGACCCGGGTGGAGCATATCAAGAAAACGGTTCGGAATTTTGCCGGTGTAGACGCATCCGCTGCCGACCTGATGCGGCCTATGATGTACGGTGCCTATCATCATGTCTCTGTACCTGGAAAAGAGGGGGCGGAAAAACGGGAAAAATGGGACGTGGTTGGAGCAGTTTGCGAAAACACGGACAAATTTGCCAGTGACAGAATGCTTCCGCCTCTGGAACGGGGAGACATTCTTGTGATCCATGACGTGGGCGCCCACGGCCATTCCATGGGCTACCAGTATGGGGGACGGCTTCGGTGCGGGGAGTATCTTCGCACAGGGGATGGGGAGATCTGTGCCCTGCGCCGCCGGGAAGAGATTTCCGATTATCTTGATACCCAAATCTTCTAACCTCCGAAGCCTAGTGCCAGCGTTACGATCCCACCCATGGTCAAACCACAGGCGGCGAGGCCAATCACGGCTTTGCCCAGCCGCGGGAGTATGGCCCAGACCAGTCGCCGGAACATGATCCGACGGAGATAATCCCGGTGGGAGGTGGCATATTTGGGCATGGGTACGGAGAGCAGGTCACTGATGTAAATGTTGGTGTGCATGGTTGCATTCCTCCTTGATCATTTTCTGACCCAAGTATATACAAGGTACAGTCCCAAAAAGGGGACTGTGTACAGAAGCTGTCGTTCTCGGCCACAGAAGGGAAGTTCCTTTTGTGGCCGAATTGTACTTGACAAATGTTCGGAAAAATGCTATCTTGAATACGGTCATACAACTGACGGGAGTGGATAAACCACATGGAGTATGACCCCTCGTATGCCGACCGTCTGGGCAACTGTCCGGATAGGTGGGCTTTTTTCATGCCCATTGGATTTCCGGGAATACTAGATACAGGAGTGTTGAACTATGAAAACTGACATCGAAATTGCACAGTCCACAGAAATGCTTCCCATCCAATCTGTTGCCGTCAACGCCGGCATTGATGAAGAACTGCTGGAATACTACGGAAAGTATAAGGCAAAACTGGATATTACATCCCTGAAATCTGTCCCCAGAAAGGGCAAGCTGATCCTTGTGACTGCAATCAATCCCACCCCGGCCGGTGAGGGCAAGACTACCACCAGCGTTGGCCTCGCAGACGCACTGTGTGCCCTGGGGAAGAATACCATGCTGTGTCTCCGTGAGCCCTCCCTGGGCCCTGTGTTTGGTGTTAAAGGTGGCGCAGCGGGAGGCGGCTATGCCCAGGTTGTACCCATGGAGGATATTAACCTCCACTTTACCGGCGACTTCCACGCCATCGGTGCTGCCAACAACCTGCTTGCCGCAATGATCGACAACCACATCCAGCAGGGCAATCTTCTGGATATTGATGTGAAGAATATTACCTGGAAGCGGTGTGTTGATATGAATGACCGCCAGCTCCGGAATATTATCTGTGGTATCGGTGGTAAGATGCAGGGCGTTCCCAGAGAGGACGGATTTGATATTACTGTGGCCTCTGAGATCATGGCAGTGCTGTGCCTTGCCAGTGATCTGATGGACCTGAAGCAGAGAATTGCCCGGATCATCATTGGCTATAACCGCAAGGGAGAGCCGGTTACCGCCCATGACCTGAAGGCCGAGGGCGCCATGACTGCACTTCTGAAGGATGCCATCAAACCCAATCTGGTTCAGACACTGGAGCATAATCCTGCCATCGTCCATGGCGGACCCTTTGCAAATATTGCCCACGGCTGCAACTCCGTTTCCGCTACGGATACTGCACTGAAGCTCAGTGATTATGTTGTCACTGAGGCCGGTTTCGGCGCCGATCTTGGTGCTGAGAAGTTTTTGGATATTAAGTGCCGCTACGCCGGTATGGAGCCCTCTGCTGTTGTGATCGTTGCCACGGTTAAGGCTCTGAAATACAACGGCGGTGTCCCCAAGGCTGAACTGGCACAGGAGAATCTGGGGGCACTGGAGAAGGGGATTCCCAACCTGCTTAAGCATGTGGAAAATATTACCCAGGTATTTGGCCTTCCCGCAGTGGTTGCCATCAACCGGTTTGTACAGGACACCGATGCAGAGCTTCAGCTGATCCGGGACAAATGTGCCCAGTATGGTGTAAATGTGGCTCTCAGTGAGGTTTGGGGCAAAGGCGGCCAGGGCGGTATCGAACTGGCTGAAGAAGTACTCCGGCTCTGCGAGCAGCCGGGTAATTTCCGGTTTGCCTATGATCTGGACATGCCTGTGAAGGATAAAATTGAGGCCATTGTCCGTAAGATCTATGGCGGCTCCGGTGTGACCTATTCCAAGGCTGCAAATGATGCCATCCGCAAAATTGAGGATATGGGTTGCGGCGGTCTGCCGGTGTGCATGGCCAAGACCCAGTATTCTCTGTCTGACGATCAGACCAGACTTGGCCGGCCCGAGGGCTTTACCATTTCTGTTTCCAAGGTTCGTGTGTCCGCCGGTGCAGGCTTTATCGTAGTTCAGACCGGTGACATTATGACCATGCCCGGACTTCCCAAGGTGCCCGCTGCGGAGAAGATTGATGTGGATGAAAACGGCGTGATCACCGGCCTGTTCTGATCCATTTCCACTGAGACTATTGACATTTTTCCGGGAAAGGGATACAATTTGAAAAAATAATGCCCGATGGCAAGAGGAGCTGAATACCATGTCCTTTCTGGATAAATTGAAAAATACTGCGGAACTGGCCGTGTCCGCTGCCGGTGTTGCCGCAACAAAGGCTGCCGTGGTGGGAAAGGCTGCTGCTGAGACTGCGGTCAAGCAGACGAAAACCGCCGCCGCCATCACCAAGGTGAAGCTGGAGATCGCTTCTCAGGAGGATAAGCTTAAAAAGTGTTATACCAACCTGGGATGGATCTTCTTCCGGGATTATGAGAATCAGGCAGAGGCTGTTATGGAGGAATACCAGCCCTGGTGTGATCGTGCTTCCGCTGCAAAGGCAGAACTGAAAAAGCTGAATCAGCAGCTGGAGGAACTCCGAGGCGTAAACACGCCCGATGAGCCTCAGACCGATGCGCCGGAAGTGGAACCTGTACCTGATGCTGAGGAGATTCCTTACGAGGAAGCCTCTGAGGAGCCGGGGGAAGTGCCTGAGGATACGTCTATCTATGCGGATTTTGTGGAGGCACAGCCTGCTGAGGTTGTCTTGGCCTATGAGGACGACGGTACCCACGGGGAGGACGCAGAAGAAGCTCCCGTTGCCGGAGAACCGGAGATCCCGGATATTTCAAAGATGTCCGATGTGATTGGCACGTTTTATCTGGACGTGACCGGTCAGGAAGAGTGATTTGATGTTCTGCTGAAAACGGCATCCGTACCTCTGGTGCGGATGCTTTTTTATCTTTTTGACGGGGCTGTTTGGGAGAGACTATGAAGGATTTTTTCGTATGGCTTTTTCCGGGAAGCTGTGCTATGATAATGCCGAAAGGGGAGTCGTACCCATGAATCAAGCAAAACTGATCCTTGGTCCCATGGCCGGGGTTACAGATTACGCCTACCGTACCATTGCGGCGGAAAAGGGCGCCGATGTGACTGTTACGGAGATGGTATCGTCCCGGGCGCTTTGTTATGGTGATGAAAAGTCAAAGACACTGCTGAAGCGGACTGGAATCGGTATCTGCGGTGCACAGATATTTGGAAATGACCCGGATTTTATGGTCCGGAGCGCAAAAATGGCGCAGGAGATCTCCGGGTGTGATTTTATTGATATTAATATGGGCTGTCCTATGCCCAAAGTGGCCAATACCGGAGATGGTTCCGGGCTGATGCGTACCCCACAGTTGGCGGAGGATATTGTCCGTGCGGTGGTTGCTGCCACCACAGTTCCTGTGACCGTGAAAATGCGGAAGGGGTGGGATAAGGGCAGCGTCAATTGTGTGGAATTGGCCCAGCGTGTGGAACGTGCCGGTGCCAGCGGTGTGGCAGTCCATGGACGGACAAAGGTACAGCTTTATACCGGCCGGGCGGACTGGGACTGCATCCGGGAGGTAAAACAGGCGGTGAAAATTCCTGTGGCAGCCAACGGTGATGTGGACAGCCCGGAGACGGCGGTTCGTATCCTGAAATATACCGGTGCGGATCACGTGATGATCGGCCGTGCAGCCTTCGGAGATCCCTATCTTTTTGGATTGTGCCGGGCTGCGCTGAATGGGGAAGAGATCCCGGAGCGTCCGCCCCTGAGTGAACGGTTTGATCTGGCCGTTCGTCAGATCGAGCTTTCTCTGGCGGACAAGGGGGAACATATTGCCTGTCTCGAGGCCAGAAAGCACCTGTGCTGGTATTTGCACGGGGTACCCCATGCGGCCTATTATAAGAAGGAAATCTCCCAAATATCCACCATGGACGACGTGTATCTGGTGGCAAAGCGGGTGAAGCGTGATTTGAGGTGAAGGTGTGGACGAAAAAGACCTGATTGAAGCAGCTGGAAAAGGGGACGAAGGTGCCTTTGAGCATCTGGTAAGGACCTATGAAAAGACGGTCTATAATCTCTGCCTGCGGATGATCGGTGACCGGGATAAGGCATTTGACCTTTCCCAGGAAACTTTTATAAAGGCATGGCACGGCATCGGCCTGTTTCAGTTTGACAGTAAGTTTTCCACATGGCTGTGTCGGATTGCAACCAATACCTGTATCGATCATCTCAGGAAAGAGAAGAAAAAACGGGTAGTATCCCTGAATCTGATGCAGGAGGAATCCCCTTCGGAGCTGGAGATCAGGGACGACTCCATGGACCCTGCACTTCTGGCGGAACGTGCCGCAGATCATGCCATGGTTCAGCAGGCGTTTCGGCTTCTTCCGAAGGACGACCGTGTGATCCTTTCTCTGCGGGCTATTGAAGATATGAGCTATCAGGAGATCGGGGATGTGCTGGATCTGAAGCCGGGAACAGTAAAATCCCGGATCGCACGGGCGAGGGAAAAAATACGCCGCGGTCTCGGTGGGAACTTTTTCGGAGAAATTACGTCTGAAAAAGGGAAAGGAGGTGCGGGACAATGAGTTCATGTCAGGATTTTTATGACAGCATTCTGCTGAAAGTGGATGGAGAACTGGATGAAGTCCGGGAGACTGAGCTTCAGGAGCATCTTGCATCCTGTCCCAACTGCCGCAGCCTTTACGCCGCATACAGGGATATTCAGTCCGGCGTTGCAGAGATGGAGGAAGCACCCCCGGGGGATCTTACCGGGGCTGTTATGAGACGGATCAGCCAGGAGAAAAAGAAGAATACTCCTGTATATGCCATAAAGCGTATGAAATTCACCCTTGCAGCGGTTGCCGCATGTTTTGTGCTGCTGGTTGCGGGGAAATTTACACCCTTTGGTGGGGACGGCGGCGTTCAAACTCAGGAGACAATGGCAGAGGCACAGGCAGAAGCGGTGCCGGAAACGGCACTGGGAACGGTATATGCCGGAGAAGGAGAAACAACACTGGATGATGGAATTATGCTCCAGGGACGCAGCAGTGTTTCCGGGGAAATGGCATCGGTGCTGGAGTCCTTGAATCAAGACGGCTACCGGGGAGATCTGGTGGAACTGTTCGATATGTCTGAGGAAGACGTGATGGAGCGGTTTCCGTCCGTTGAGAAAATTATGATTTCCTCCGGGCATACAGTCTACCAGATTCCATGGGATGATTTTGACGCTGTGGAAGGGCAAATGAGTTACGGTACCGTGGTATCCACTGAGCAGGTGGGGGACTGGGTGTATCTGTGGCTTTCGTGAGCTGATGTGATAAGTATAAAAGGAGGATGAACGTAGATGAAACGATTGCTTTGCTGTAATATTACGGTTATGGACGATGATGCGCACAGATGTATTTTCCTGAACTTTAAAAAGCAGTTTGTGGAACGCTTTCTGATCATGCTGGATGCTATGGAACTGGGGCGTCTGGGCGTACTGTTACTGTGTGACTGTGACAGCTGTGACAACTGTGTGGAAGTGTCCTATACAGAAAGCGGGTTGTCTCTTGAACTTCTAACGCCGAACATGCAGCTGATGCTTTCCCATGAGCAGCTTCAGCTGATAAAGTGCGGCTGTATTGACAGTATATTCGAAAATTACGATTCTCCCCATGTGGATTTTGAATGCGGAGACTGTGATTTAACGATCTCTTTTTAAATGATGCGCGCCCCAAAGGCCTCGGGTTTTTGGGGTGCGTTCCTTTTTTGTGAAAATAGAAAATACAGTTGATTCATAAGAAAAAAATGGTATAATAATAAAAAACCTAAACAACGGATAATACTGTAAAAGGGAAGAGGTAATATCATGGCTTTATTTAAGTGTGGAATGTGCGGCTGTAATATTGAATATCGGCCGGGAGAGACCGTTGTGATCTGCCGAACCTGCGGTGCGGAACAGACTCCGCCTCAGGCGGGAACAGACTGGCGGGCGAATCTGTACGAATATGCAAAAGTGGCGATGAACTCCGCTGCTACAGAGGCAGATTTTAACCGGGCAGCCAATCAGTTTGCGGCGATCCGGGATTATGCCGATGCTGCGGCTCTGGAAAAGGCGTGTATTACAAAGGCGGACACTGCCCATAAATATGAGATCCTCCGGCAGGCCAAGGAGAAAATGCGGGTGCAGACCCTTGAGAGCTATGTGGCAGCACAGCAGCTCCTTCAGACCATTCCCGGTTGGCAGGGGGCGGATCAGCTGATGGTTACCTGCCAGAATGGTATTGCCCAGATGAAGGCCAGAGGCGCCGCTTCTGTGTATGACAAGACCCCCGCTCCGGCGGCGAAAAAGGGACATAAAGTTGTTGGTGTGATCGTGATGGCTGTGGTTCTGTGTATTGCGGTTGCTGTCAGCCTCTTTGCAGGATATGCTTTGAATCCTGTGATCAACTACCGGAATGCTGTTGCTCTGATGGACGAAGGTAATTATGAAAAGGCGATTTCTGAATTCGAAAAGCTGGGGGATTATCAGAGCAGCGAAAACAACATTCAGGAATGCAAGTACCTGCTTGCCAGCGCCCTGATCGATGAGGGCAAGTATGATGATGCGGTGGCTGCCTTTGAAGCGCTGGATGGATACAAATTCAGCAATGATATGATCAACGAGGCTCAGTATCAGAAGGCAATGTCACTGGCTGGCGCTGGTGAAAACGCAGAGGCAATTGCGATTCTGGAGAATCTGGGAGATTATAAGGACAGCCGGGATAAGGTGGTTTCCCTCCGCAGTGCGTATCTGTCTGAGCTGAACGGTGATGTAAAGATCGGGGATTATATCTCATTCGGTTACTTTGAGCAGGATAACAACACCGAGAACGGGCAGGAGCCTATCGAATGGCTGGTACTTGCCAAAGAGAATGGCAAGGCTCTGGTGATCAGCAAGTATATTCTGGAAGCAAAGCCCTATCACTCTGAGGCGGAGGATATTACCTGGGAGACTTCTTCTCTGCGGAGCTGGCTGAATCAGGACTTTATTCAGTCTGCTTTTTCCGGCGAGGAGGCTGCCCGGATTGTGGCCACCACGGTTCGCGCTTCCGATTCTGCGGAGATTGATGGCGGAGCAGATACAAAGGATCAGGTATTCCTGCTGAGCCTCGATCAGGCGGAAAAGTATTTCGCGTCTTCCAAGGAAAGAACCTGCCAGCCCACGGAATATGCAAAATCCCACGGTACCACCGTGAACAGCACCTCGAACAACTGCTGGTGGTGGCTGAGAACCCCGGGCAACAAGACACGTCTTACCGCTTTTATTGACGTTGTAGGTGGTGTTTACTCCGGTGGTTATTATCAGATCTACAGCTTCAACGGTGTTCGTCCTGCAATGTGGATCGATCTGGGCTGATATCGAATCTGTATACAAAAATCCCCGTCCGGTTTCGGACGGGGATTTATTTGGCTTTGGGTTAGCCGGTTCCCACGGTAATGACCTGATCCCGTTTTGCGTAATGGCTCTTGCCCAGATAATTGCTCTCAAGCAGGGTTCCGTCGCCGGAGTAAACATACTGATATGCTTCATAAACATATCCGGTGTAGGGAGAGGTGGTTTCCGAGGAATAGCCTGCGGGAAGGCTGGCGTCATATTTGGTGATGACACTGTACGGGGTGGAGCTGAGGCAGGTAGAGGAGAGTACCACATAATTATCGTTGGTCTTTGTGCCGTCGATGGAAATGTGGACATAACCGCCGGAGACATAAGCGTTGATCCGGATGGGATATTCGGTGTTGTTCCGGAAGGAGAAGTCCTGAGAGCCCCAATATACCGTTGCGTCCAGACCGCCCTTGACGTAGGTGACAAAATACATGTGGCAGTCCCGATCCAGAATCTCCATATCCGCATAGAGCGCAGCGTCGTAAATGGTGGAGGCTACCTGACAGATACCGCCGCCCAACTGACTGACGGATTCACTGCCCACATATACAATGGCGGACTGATAGCCCTTGGCGGCAGTACGCTCGCCCACAACGCCGTTAAAGGAGAATACCTCACCGGGATTGATGACGGTGCCGTTGATGGCATTACAGCAGAGAATCAGGTTTGTGGTACGACCGGAATTGGCTGTGTGGGGGGATGAGTAGGATCCAAGTTCATCCCGGAACAGTACGGCACGGATCTCGGCGGCAGTTCGGGTGGGCTTTGTTTCAATCATGGGTATGCTCAGCGCCTGTCCCCAGGATGCGTCCATGATCTCGGCAATGGCAGATTCCCAGTCGAGGGAATAACCGCTGATGCCCTCCTGAACGTCTCCATAGGCGTAATAGGGTTCGATGGGATCACAGGCCAGCTCGTGATAAGTGGGAGTGATGTCCACATCAGCAGGAAGATCCTCGTTCATGTCCATGGTAACAGTGCCATAGGTGTCGTTTTCCACATATTCCTTTGCAGTGGTGTAGATGGTGTTTGCAGTGATGCTGTAGCCCGGGGTACCCATAACCAGATCAATGGTGTGCGCCTCGGTATCTGCGTAGTAAGTGGGATCCACAGGGGCATAGGTGTATTCGTCGGCTGCCTCTCTGGAAAGATCCCAAAGCGCTACGAGGTCAATTTCAACCGGCTGGTAATCTGCGGTGATGGCCTGAAAATCCATATTCTCGAAGGCTTCGATCACGGCACCGCTGATAGCTTCCACATCAATCTGGTGACCGGGTGTGCCAAGGGTTACCGTAATGGTGTGCGCCTCCGGGTCGTTGCTGATGGAGGATGCGGTGGCGTCAACATAGGTTTCTTCGTAGATGGTCTGGGCCTGGGCGATAATATCCTCTTCGCTGAATACCAGATCCGTATCTGCATCCAGACGGTACTCGCTGAGTTTGGCTTTCAGATAAGCCTTATACATGCCGTAGGCGGAACGGTCACTGCGCATATATGCATAAGCGCTCTGGGCAATATCCTCGCCGTTCAGAGTGATCCCTTCCTGTGCCGGGCAGAACTCATAGGAACAGTCCGGAAGCTCCAGTGTAACGGAATAGGATGGGTTCCGGAGCGCCTCCTCAATGGCTGCCTGAGCCTCCTGGGTGGTCATGCCACCAAGATTGACACCGGCACAGTAGACATTGGGCATGATCCGATCATATTCCTCGTAGGGCTGAATCACAAAATAGACATATGCGATCACCGCTGCACAGCTGATGGCCAAAAATGCGAAGACAGCCGTTAAAATTACGAACAGCCTCTTTTCCTGCCACGCCTTTTTCAGTCCACGTTCCGGAGCAGGAGCTGCCGGGGTTTGGAAGTAGCTCTCAGGAGGGGCGGGGGTACACATGGATTTGAGACACGGATCCTCTGCATCCTCGTGTTCAGGCGTGGTCGCAGCAGGGGGCTGTGTCTGCACAGGGGGCGTTTGTTCCGGTGTGGAAAGATCCCCCGCAGGCTGGAGAAAGCTGCTGCCATCTTCTGTGTCCGTGGAGGGAACGTCGGGGGCGTCCAACTTGATTCCCGGGGTGTAACCGTCGGGGGTATGTTCGTTTTCGGGGATCGGATTCATATGGAAAACTCCTCTCTGGAGATTTATTTGCATAGCCGACATTATTATACAAAAGTCCAGCTGTGAATGCAAACTATTCTTGTATATTTAGACGTAAAAATATAGAAAATGGTTGCATAAGTTCGAAAATTATGTTTTGAAGAAAGAAACAGGCATAAAAGGGGGAGAAATCAGGTGCCTGTAAACTCAATATGTGAAATCAGCCGGGGGATTATGCTGGAAAACTTCAGTTTACAGGGAAGAAAAACTGCGGTATAATAACCGGGAACGGAGGGAATACTATGGACGATTTACAGAGCCTTAAAAGGCGCATGACCGAATATAACCGTTTGAAGCAGAAACAGAACAGAATTCGTCAGAATATTGCCACCATGGAGAATATGCTCCCGGAGCTGGAATCCCAGCGTGAGGATGAACAGGCAGACGTGGACCGAATGGAATCCGGCGGTCTGACCAGTATTTTCTACAGCGTCCTTGGAAAGCAGGAGGAAAAGCTGGCCAAGGAACGGCGGGAGGCATGGGAAGCTGAGACCAAATATCAGGACGCCCTGAGGACGCTCCAGGGGCTGTATAAAGAGAATGAGGATATTTCTGCGTCCCTCCGTGCCATGGGGGATGTGGAGGCACAGTACCGTCAGGCCTTCAGCCTGAAGCGCCAGCAGCTTCTGGGGGCCAATACGCCGGCAGGAAACCGCCTGCGCAGTCTGGAGGAGGACGCACGTCAGCTGAAGGAGCTTCAGCGGGAGGTGCAGGAGGCACAGGCAGCAGGGGAGCGCGTGATGGAACAGGTGGAACGGATCGAGCGTTCTCTGCGCAGCGCCTCCAACTGGGGCATGGTGGACATGTTCTCTGACAGCTTTATTTCCGATGTGGCAAAATACAGCAAAATGGATGATGCCCAAGCGCAGATTCGGGATCTGAACCGGCTTCTGGGGGACTATTCCCGGGAACTGAAGGATCTGGATGTACACCTGAATATCTCTGCGGATATTGGGGGCGGAATGCGCTTTGCGGACATGTTTTTTGATAATGTGTTTACCGATGCCATGGCCTACAATCGGATTGATCGGGTGAAACGTCAGGTTCAGCAGGTTCGGCATCAGGTGGAACGACATCAGGAACTGGTGCGCCATAAGCAGCAGTCGGTGGCGGATACCCTTGCACGAAAGCGCAAAGAGGCCGAACAGGTAATTATTGACGGATGAAATAATTATACATGCGTATATTGTCGCTGTCAAGGGCAGAATGTCAAAAAATGATGGATTCTCTTGACAAAAATCTTCGGAAATGATATACTGCAACACGATAAAGCAAACGACAATGATGGAGAACAGTAGACTGTATTTTGACCCTCAGAGAGCTTTCGGCAGGTGTGAGAAAGCGGCAGTGTACAGTTGAAATTACCCTCCGGAGTCTCCGGCCGAACGGTTTTTCTCAGTAGGCTGCCACGGGTGCGCCCGTTATCGCGCGAGGAGTTTTCAGACTCCCTGAGGTCATGTCTGTGAGGATATGACGACCAGAGGTGGTACCGCGTAGTTTTCGCCCTCTGCTCTTAGGAGCAGAGGGCTTATTTTTATTTTGCAGAGGAGAATACTCATGGGAATTTATGAAGAGCTGGTTGCCCGTGGCCTGATCGCACAGGTAACCAACGAAGATGAAATCAGAAATATGATTAATGAGGGCAAGGCGACCTTCTATATCGGCTTTGACCCCACCGCTGATTCCCTGCATGTGGGGCATTTTATGGCTCTGTGCCTGATGAAGCGGCTGCAAATGGCAGGCAATAAGCCTGTCGTTCTGGTGGGCGGTGGCACTGCCATGATCGGCGACCCCTCCGGC
>CAZFGL010000006.1:0-32639 GCA_964518645.1 uncultured Oscillospiraceae bacterium
CGAGTCCTTCTGGACGGAGAGCCAGCTGGTGGACGGCAAGTGCCCCGACTGCGGCAGACCCTGTGTGGATGCCGAGGAAGAGGCTTACTTCTTCAAGATGAGCAAGTACGCCGACCAGCTCATGGATTATATCAACGAGCATCCCCAGTTCATCCAGCCTGAGAGCCGGAAGAACGAGATGATCAATAACTTCCTGAAGCCCGGTCTCCAGGATCTGTGTGTGTCCCGTACTTCCTTCTCCTGGGGTATTCCCGTGGAGTTTGACCCCGGTCATGTGGTCTATGTGTGGCTGGATGCACTCACCAACTATATCACCTTCTGTGGCTATGACCCCGATGGCAACCATGAGGAGCATTACAAGAAGTTCTGGCCCGCAGATGTACACCTGATCGGCAAGGATATTATCCGGTTCCACACCATCTACTGGCCCATCTTCCTGATGAGTCTGGGTGAAGAGCTGCCCAAGCAGGTGTTCGGTCATCCCTGGCTGCTGGTGAACAACGGCAAGATGAGCAAGTCCGTGGGCAATGTGATCTATCCCGACGATCTGGTAGATCTGTTCGGTGTGGACGCAGTCCGCTACTATGTGCTCCATGAGATGCCCTTTGCAAACGACGGTGTGCTGACCTATGAACTGATGATCGAGCGGATCAATGCGGAACTGGCCAATGTGCTGGGCAATCTGGTGAACCGTACCATCGCCATGGATCAGAAGTATTTCGGCGGCAAGATCATGGCCCCCTGCGCCGCAGAGCCTGTGGATGAAGAACTGAAGGCTGTGGCCCTGGCAATGCCCGCCAAGGTGGAGCAGAAGATGGACGGCCTCCATGTGGCCGATGCCATTGACGAGATCTTTGTTCTGCTGCGCCGTGCTAATAAGTATATCGACGAGACCATGCCCTGGGCATTGGCCAAGGATCCGGAGAAGTCCGACCGTCTGGGCACTGTGCTTTATAACCTGCTGGAGTCCATCCGCTTTGCAGCGGTGATGCTGGAGGCATATCTCCCTGAGACTGCCCAGAAGATCTTCAAGCAGCTGAATGTGACCAACGAGGGCGTGGAGTCTCTCAATGAGTTCGGCCACATGCCTGTGGGCGAGTCTGTGGGCGAGGCACAGATCCTCTTCGCCAGAATCGACGCCAAGAAGAAGCTGGAGGAGATCGAGGAGAAGAAGGCTGCCAAGGCTGCGGAAGAGGCCAAAGCACAGGAGCCTGAGACCGAACCGGTCACCTTTAAGGAGAACATCGCCTTTGATGATTTTGAGAAGGTGGATATGACCGTTGTTAAGGTGCTGGAATGCGAGAATGTGAAGAAGTCCAAGAAGCTGCTCCGGTTCACCCTGGATGACGGCAGCGGCACCCCCCGTCAGATCCTCTCCGGTATTGCACAGTTCTACAAGGCTGAGGAACTGGTGGGCAAAACTCTGGTGGCAGTGACCAACCTGGCCCCCAGAAAGATGATGGGTCTGGAGTCCTGCGGCATGCTGCTGAGTGCAGAAAAGGACGAAAAGCTGAATCTGCTCATGCTGGATGATGGAATCCCCGCCGGTGCAAAGCTCTGCTGAGGATAAAATATGCGTCTTGATAAGTATTTAAAGGTTTCCCGTCTGATTAAGCGCCGTACCGTGGCAAATGAAGCCTGTGACGGTGAGCGGGTCATGGTGAATGGCCGCGTGGCCAAGGCCAGCTATGACGTGAAGGTGGGAGACATTCTGGAAATCCGTTTCGGACAGAAAACCGTAAAGGTTCAGGTGCTCCAGCTCAATGAGTCCACCAAGAAGGCGGACGCTGTGGCCATGTATCAGGAAATCGTATAAAACACGACACCCCGCTGCTCGGTGCAGCGGGGTGCTTTTTACAGGAAGCGCAGATGTGACGGAGAAAAAATCACAGGAATGTGACAATATCACGGTAAAGTCCCGGAACTGTGGGTATAATAAAGCCACAATCAAAAACACAGGAGGGACAAAAATGTCTGTACTTCATATTCATAAAGATAATTTTCAGGAAGAGGTTCTTCACAGCTCCCAGCTCGTTCTGCTGGATTTCTGGGCATCCTGGTGCGGCCCCTGCCGGATGGTAAGCCCCATTCTGGAGGAGATCGCTGCGGAGCATCCGGAGATCCGGGTGTGCAAGGTGAATGTGGACGAGGAACCGGAACTGGCCGGGGAATACGGGGTCATGAGCATCCCTACCCTGATGGTCATAAAAGACGGGGAGGTTGTCCGGCAGAGCTCCGGCGCGCGCCCCAAACAGCAGATCCTTGGAATGCTGTAACCATCAGTCCTGAAGCCGGCGCAGGCGTTCCGGATCTGTCAGTTCAATGGTGCCCCGGGTCAGCTTTACCATGCCTTCGTTCTGGAAATATTTCAGCATTCTGGTGACCACCTCCCGGGCGGTACCCAGATGGTTGGCGATTTTTTCGTGGGTGAGCTTCAGAATCCGGCTGTTTTCCAGCCCGGATTCCTCCAGAAGAAACCCGGCGATCCGCTTGTCCATGCTTTTCCACATGATCTGCTCCATGAGCCACATGATCTCGCTCATGCGGCTGCCCATCAGTTCGGTGGCGTAATTGGCCATGGGCGCAGATTCCTGGGAGAGTGCTTTGTACAGGCAGGAGGGGATGATCCACATTTCGCTGTCCTTTTCCGCCTCGATCACCGTGTCAAACTGTATGTTGGGCATAACGCAGGAGGCGGAGAGCAGACAGATGTCCCGGTCGAACAGCCGGTACAGGGTGATTTCCCGGCCCTCTTCGGAAAGATAATATACCCGGATCTGGCCGGAGCGGATCACCAGCAGCCCCAGACAGTCCAGACTTCCGTTGTGAAGAATGTCGCCCTTTTTGGCCTGACGGAGTTCCGCAGCACCGGAAAGGGTACTCTGCTGGGCGGGGGTCAGCTGATCCCAAATGGGAAAGTAATTGGAAAAGTCCATTTGTAACACCTCTTGCCTTTTAGTATAGAGGCCGGACTTCCGGGTGTCAATGGCGGAAAACGGACTGATAAAAAATTTCGCAAAATGTGAGAAAGTCACAGAAACAGTCAAAAAGAAGTGGTATGATAAGGCCACAAAGAAAAACACAAACCAAATTTCAATAAATCAATCTTATGGAGGTAATCTTTATGGCAAAGTTTTATATCTGTTCTCATTGTGGCAATCTGGTAGGTATGGTTCACGACGCAGGGGTTCCCCTGATGTGCTGCGGTCAGAAAATGGAGGCACTCATTCCCAACACTGTGGAAGCCAGCGGCGAAAAGCATGTTCCCGTGGTGACTGTTAACGAGGGTGAGGTTCTGATGAATGTGGGCTCCATCGCCCATCCCATGGTTCCGGAGCACTCCATTGCGTGGGTGTATCTTGAGACGGACAAGGGGGGCCAGAGAAAGACCCTCGCCCCCGGTCAGGAGCCTCAGGTTCGGTTCTCTCTTGCGGATGAGACACCCCTCCGGGTCTATGCCTACTGCAATCTCCACGGCCTGTGGATGAAAGAGGTTTAAAACCGCTTCTTACGCATAACGACAGGGGCGTGCTGCATGAAAGCTTGCAGCACGCCCCTTTACATTTTTATCAGTTGGCAGCCCGATGGCCTTCCAGTGCCTGCTGAAGGGCAGAGGCGCTGGAGGAATGGACATGCAGAATGGGAACGTCGTTCCGTTTGGCCTCCTGGGTGGCAGAGATCATCATTTTATGGGACACAGTTCCGGTGAAGAGAATCATCAGATCGGGGGAACCGATTTTCTTCTTCATGGGGCCGTTCTCCTTGGCAAAGACTTTTGCTTTATATCCGTTCTTTTTGCAGATCTCCTGATAGCGGCAGACCATACATTCGTTTCCACCCACAATGACAACACTCATATAATCACCTTTCTTTCGCGGTTAGGATGAACTAACTTGTGTATTGAAAAAATAGTTAGCGCTAACTAACTTGCGATATAGTATCACGATCTTCTGGCCTTGTCAATCTATTTTTGTATCCGGGCAGCAAAAAACCTCCCTGGTCAGGGGAGGCTTTTTGCCCATCTCAGGGGAGTCCGGCCCTGAGACGGCAGGTGAAAGAAAGAAGGTAAACCAGCATTTCGCCGGTGGAACGGGCTTCATTTGCTCTCTCTTTAATAACTTTAATAAATCTGTAACATATCTTCACAAAACTTTCACACTTCGCAGGCTGAGTATAACATCCTCCGTGCAAAAAATCAAGAATACAGTCGTAAAAAATTTCATAATCGTGATATTGAACAATTAATGTGAAGGTTTCTTGTAGATACAGACGAGTATCGTGAGAATCCTAAAAATCCGTGGTTGAAATTAAAGGGTGGCTGTGGTACTATCAAACTGTAATTTCTCCTGAAAGGAGTGTTTTTCCTTGGAAATACAGCGTTCTGACGGCCGGGTGCCCGGGCTTGATCTGGTCAAACTGCTGGGACTGTTTCTGGTGATTTATTACCACATCGTGTGGCAGTATCCTCCGGACATTGTGTCCTCCGGCAATGTGCTTCATTATGTGATTATTTATGCCCAGACCTTTCTTGCGGTCTGCGTGCCCCTGTTCTTTACTGCCAGCGGTGCCCTGAGTCTGTCGAGACCGGTGGACCTGAGGAAAAATACCCTCCGGGCGCTGCACCTTCTGGGCATTACACTGTTCTGGATTATGATCTGTCTGCTTACGATCCTGACCCTACGGGGGGAGCGGGTGGGGATGGGAACCTTCCTGTCCCTGGCCAAAAGCCTGAAGATCGGATATATTCAGCATCTGTGGTATCTGCCCTGTTTCCTGTTCCTGACCCTGATGATCCCGGTGCTGTCAGCGCTGAAGGTGTCAAACCGGCGGATCTACCGATACTTCATTCTGATGATAGCGGTGTTCTCCTTTGGGGATCTGTTTCTGAACAACTGTGAATATGTGCTTCGGTGGATGCTGGGCAAGACCGGGTATACCGGCTATCGGTATTTCTTCTGGAAGGTGGATTTTTTCCAGTATCACTACTGGTATATGTTTGTTTACTTTGCGCTGGGTGCCTTCCTGATGGAGCATCAGGGTGCCGTCCGAAAGCCTCTGCTGGGGGTCGGGATCCTGCTGGGAATGGCGGGGTTGCTGTTTATGACCGTGGTATATACCCGGGTGCAGGGGACAATGCCTGATTATGTATTCGCCAATTACAGCAGTGTGTTCACCCTGCTTATGACGGTCTGTGTATTCCTGCTGCTGATTGATGTGAAGCCACCGGTATGGCTGGGGAAGATCGCCTGTTCTGTGGCAAAGTGTTCTCTGGGGATCTATATTATCCACTGGCTGGTCTGGGAGGCTTTCGTACAGCTGATTCCGGAGGTTATGAAGAACATTGCCTTTGGGGTACCCATGACGCTGATGATCGGCGGGATCAGCTGGGCCATTACTGCACTGGGACTGAAGATCCCGGGCATCCGCAATCTGTTTACCGCAGCCCCGGAGTGGATCCGGAGACGCTGCCGGTGAGGGTGAAAATCACCGCAAAGCGCTCCCGGGATTTCGGGGAGCATCCGCAAGACGGGAAAACTTGATTATGTGGAACAGGTATGATCTCGGTCATGCCTGTTCTTTTTCTTCCGGTGATCCCGTATTCCCTTTTGAAAAAAACGTGGTATAATACCCTTGATAAACTGAGAAAAGAGGCTGATAGATATGCGTAAAGAACTCGTTGCCCTGCGGCAGGTAATGCAGAAGCAGGGGATTGACGCCTATGTGATTCCTACGGATGATTTTCACGGATCGGAATATGTGGGAGAATATTTCTGCTGCCGGCACTATGTCTCCGGGTTTACCGGGTCGGCAGGTACTCTGGTCGTGACCGCTGACTGGGCAGGACTCTGGACAGACGGCCGGTATTTCCTTCAGGGAGCACAGCAGCTGGATGGTTCCGGCATTGACCTGATGAAGATGGGGCAGCCCGGGGTTCCTACATGGATGCAGTGGCTGAAGGAGCATCTTGAAAAGGGACAGATTCTGGGCTTTGACGGCCGGGCCATGACCTGTGGCACAGGCCGGAGTCTGGAGCAGGCAATGACGGAAATCGGTGCCGGGATCCGCTATGATCTGGATCTGGTGGGTGAGATCTGGACGGATCGCCCTGCCATGTCCGATGCCCCGGTCTGGGAGCTGGACGAAAAATATGCGGGCCGCAGCCGGAAGGATAAGCTGGAGGCACTGAAAAAGGACGTGGCAGAGCTGGGGGCAGACACCTATGTGCTGACCTCGCTGGATGATCTGGCATGGCTGCTGAATATCCGCGGGGGAGATGTGGAATGCTGCCCGGTGGTGCTGGGAGACCTGCTGCTGGATCGGGAGGGACTCTGGCTCTATGTAGATGAAAAGAAATTCCCCCGGGAACTGAAGGAAAGACTTCAGGCAGACGGAGTTGGCTTCCGCCCCTATCTGGATCTCTATGAGGATGTGAAAAAACTGCCGGAGGACTCCGTGGTGCTGGTGGATCCCGCAAAGGTGAACTTCGCCATTCTGAAAAATATCCCGGCGCTGGTGGTGGAGGGGGAGAACCCCACGGTACTGCCCAAGGGTGTAAAGACTGCGGCGGAAGCGGATAACGAACGTCTTGCCCATGTAAAGGATGGCGTTGCGCTGACCCGGTTTATGAAGTGGCTGAAGGAGCATGTGGGCAAGGATGAGATCACGGAGATCTCTGCTGCACAGAAGCTGGAGAGCTTCCGTATGGAGATGGAAAACTATCTGGGGCCCAGCTTTGATCCCATTATGGGCTATGCCCACCACGGTGCCATCATTCATTACTCTGCCACGCCGGAGACGGATCTGCCTCTGGAGCCTCGGAGTTTCCTGCTGGCGGATACCGGGGGACATTATCTGGAAGGCTCCACGGATGTGACCCGTACATTTGTATTGGGGCCGGTGACAGAGCAGATGCGGCATCATTATACCGCAGTTCTGCGGGGTCACCTGAGCCTGAGCGGTGCAGTATTCCGGGAGGGCGCCACCGGCGGTACGCTGGATATTCTGGCCAGAAAGCCCCTGTGGGATGAACTGCTGGATTATAATCACGGCACCGGGCACGGTGTTGGCTATCTCCTGTCTGTGCACGAAGGCCCCCAGAACATCCGTTATGGCACCGCCAATCTGGTAAAGCTGGTTCCGGGCATGATCACCTCTGATGAGCCAGGACTGTATCTGGAAGGACAGTACGGCATCCGCCTTGAGAATCTGGTGCTGTGCGAAAAGCGGGCAGAGAATGAATACGGTACATTCCTGGGGTTTGAGAACCTGACCATGTGCCCCTTTGAGCTGGAAGCAGTGATCCCGGAGGAGATGACTGCGGGCGAGAAGAAGCTGCTCAATGCATACCATGAAAAGGTGTATGAGACGCTTGCTCCCTGGTTCGATCAGGAGGAGCGGGACTGGCTGAGACAGGCCACAAGAGCCATCTGAATAAGGCAGCATCCCCCGCTGCAGCGCCGCAGCGGGGGATGTTTTGACTGATTTTTGAAAGAAGAAGGAATCCCCATGATACGAAAAACCTTCCCCCTGGCCCTGAAGGCCAGTCTGCCGGTGATGGCCGGATATATTGTTCTGGGCATGGGCTTCGGCGTGCTGCTGGAAAAGCAGGGGTACAGCTTCCTGTGGGCAGGGCTTATGAGCCTTACCATCTATGCCGGTTCCATGCAGTATGCGGCGCTGGATCTGATCTCCGGTGGTGCAACCCTGATCACCACGGCGCTGATGACCCTGATGATCAACGCCCGGCACTTTTTCTACGGCCTGTCCATGCTGGATCGCTACCGGGGTACAGGACGAAAGAAGCCCTATCTGATTTTTGCGCTGACAGATGAGACCTATTCTCTGGTATGCGGCCAGCTGCCGGAGGAGGCCGAGCCGGTGGACTTCTGCTTCCTGGTCTCCCTGCTGAATCAGATCTACTGGATCGCCGGGAGCCTGCTGGGAAGTCTGCTGGGGGCGCTGCTGCCCTTTGATTCCACCGGCATGGATTTTGCCATGACCGCACTGTTTGTGGTGATCTTTGTGGAACAGTGGCAGGGGACAGAGAATCATATTCCGGCCCTGCTGGGACTGGGAATATCGCTGGGATGCCTTCTGCTTCTGGGGCCGACGGCCTTTGTCATCCCCGCTATGGTGCTGATCACCCTGGCCATGGCGGTTATGGGAAGAATTACGGAGGTAAAAAAGCCATGAGATATTATGTGCTGCTTCAGATCCTTGTGATGGCGGCTGTGACTGCGGCCCTCCGCTTTCTGCCCTTTCTGCTGTTCCCGGACGGGAGACGGCGACCGGCACTGGTTACATATCTGGGGAAAGTGCTTCCCTATGGGGTGATGGCCATGCTGGTGGTTTACTGCCTCAGGAACGTTTCCGTCCTGTCGGCACCCCATGGCATTCCGGAATTCCTCGGGGTAGGGGCGGTCGTTGGACTGCACCTGTGGAAGAAAAATACCCTGCTGTCCATTTTCGGAGGAACGGCCTTTTATATGATTCTGGTGCAGCTGGTATTCGCCTGATCCGGCCTGTGGGGAAAACTATGGGTGTCTCAGGGTAGGGGTTTTCTTCATCCAGCTGTCATAGGAGTTGCGCATTACCGTTGCGCCGTAGTATTCCAGCACCCGGAAGGAAAACATGAGATGGAACACGGTCTCTGCGTCGGACAGATCCACATGGATCAGATCATTGATCTTTTCCAGCCGCTTTGCCAGTGTATTCCGGTGGATATACAGCTTTTCCGCTGCCTCGTTCCGATTCCGGTGACAGGCCAGATAGGTGTGAAGGGTGCCCATCAGCTCGGTGCCGTTTTTTCGGTCATAGGATTCCAGCTTCTTTGCGGCACTGTGGCACAGCTGAAGCAGATCAATCTGCGGGGCGCAAAGCTCCAGACAGTGATAGATGGAATAGGCATCGTAGTAAAACAGGGGGCCGGCCCCCTCCAGCAGCTGACCCATTTGCAAGGCTTTCATGGCCTGCTGATGCCGGGCGGCAGTGTTCCGCAGGTGATAGGCGGTCTGACTGACCCCCGCCACCAGCTCACGCTCCTTTAAGAAGGCAGCGATTTCGCCCAGCACAATGGCATCCTGGGTGGTCTGGTCGTGGACATGGATCAGCAGCTTCAGCTGGTTGCCATATAAGAATGTGGTGGCCTCCGGAAAACGCTTTTGCAGGTCGCTGCGCTGGCGATCCAGAGCCAGATAGTCACAGCCCTCGTCGGCATCCCGGTATTCTGCCCGCTGAATGGTAAGAACCCGGTAGGGGGTCTTCAGATTCCACTGGAAGAACCGACACCGATCCAGAATTTTCTGTTCATCGGTGATGGAGCCGTTCAGCAGGTTGGAAATAAAAAAGGCCAGCATATCCTCGGGATATTCGGAGTAATGCAGCTCCTTCTGCATTTTTACGGCGCACAGATCCGTCAGGAGCGCCAGAATGTCCAGCTCCTCCCGGGTGGGTGTACCCCCGTAGCAGGGGGAGAGAAGATAACCGATCAGCCGATCCTCGTGGGTCACCGCACAGCGGACGATGGGCAGACCGGTGGAGTCGGTGGACTGAACCGGTGCGCCTGCGTGGAGAGAGGACTGATACAGCTCCAGATTCACAATGTTCAGGGGCAGACTCCGCTCCACCTGAATCTGGAGCCACCGGGGATCCCGGATGCTCATATCCTCGGTGATGGCAAGCACACCGAAGGTGAGATCGGCCAGAATGACCGGACTGCGCAGGGCGGGGCGGGCAGTATCCAGCAGGGACTGGAGACTGCGGCAGCCCATAAGGGCGTGTACGGTGGAAGCAATAGATTGCATGGGACACCTCCGGGGGATAAATGGTGTGCATATTATAACACTTTTTCGGAAATGTGTCAGCATTTGTGCTGAATGAAATGCAAATATGCACTGTGAACTCAGAAAAAAGTGTGCAAACTGTACTTTACCGCTTCGGCGGAAATGAATAAAATTAAACCAAAAGAAACAACAGGGAAGGATGGAATCTCAGTGGCTTATACCTATGAAGATTACAAAAAGATGTACGCAGAAAAAAAGCGTACACTGGAACAGTGCCTGGATCTGATTGAATCCGGCGATCACATCTGCTTCGGCAAGGACTGCAACGAACCGCTCCTGTTCTGCCAGCAGCTGCACACCATTGCACCCCGGGTGGAGGGTGTCACCGTACTGAAGGGCCGGTCTGCGGATTTCGGGTTCCTCCAGAACGACAACATCAAGGGCCATATTCTGACCCAGTCCGCATTTTTCTCCCCCGGCTGGCAGCGCCCCTATGAGCTGGGCAACTGCACCTTCGTGCCCAATGACCTGCGGGATCAGCCCATCTGGTATAACGCTGCAAATCCCCGGAACACCTATATTGCTGCTGTAACCCCCATGGACGAGAACGGCAATTTCCAGGTGAACCTGTCCCAGATGTGGGAAAGAGATATTGATCCCCTGTCCTGCAAGAAGATCATTCTGGAGGTCAACAAGAACCTGAAAACTGTCCGGGGCGGCGTAGAGATTAACATTGCCGACGTGGACGCATTCTACGAGGCAGAGTATCCCATCTATGAGATCCCCGATGCCCCCTCTTCCCCCATTGATGACAAGATCGGTTCTTATGTGGCAGAGCTGGTTCATGATGGCGACTGCATTCAGCTGGGCATCGGTTCCCTGCCCAACGCCTGCGCCCGTCAGCTGATGGATAAGAAGGATCTGGGCATTCATTCCGAAATGTTTACCAACCTGATGGGTACCATGGTGGAAAAGGGTGTTATCACCGGTGCCAGAAAGAATATCAACACCGGCATCCATAACTTCTGCTTTGCAGGCGGTACCTCCCATCTGTTTGATCTGGTGCATGAGAACCCCAACTGTGTCATCGGCCCTGCATCCTATGTGACCGACCCCATGGTCATTATGCAGAACGACAACATGGTGTCCATCAATGCCATTATGGAGATCGACCTCACCGGTCAGGTCTGCTCTGAGACCATCGGTACCCGGCAGTATTCCGGCCCGGGCGGTGCATTTGACTTCGCCTACGGTGCAGCCCACAGTAAGGGCGGCCGCTCCATTCTGATCATGCACTCCACCACCAACAAGGGCATGAGCAAGATTAAGCCCATTCTGACCCCCGGCGCAGCCGTTACCATCCCCCGTCCTTATGTGGACATTGTGGTCACTGAGTACGGTGTTGCCCACATGCGCGGCCAGACCGTTCAGAACCGGGTGAAGAACCTGATCGCCATTGCACACCCCGATGTCCGGGAAGAGCTGACGAGAGAGGCCCGCAAGCTGTTCTACATTTAACGTCATACCTTCGGTCTAAGACCGGTAGCCAAAGCCGCCTTCGCAGAATGGTCACTGCGGGGGTGGCTTTTTTTCAGCTCCGGTTTACAATGCCCTCCGGGGGTGGTATACTGTTATCATAAAATACCAGAAGCCGGAACTGTTCCGGCGAGAAATCGGAAAGTGAGGCGCTTTTATGGATCGCCCTGTGTTATATATCGTTATACCCTGTTACAATGAACAGGAGGTGCTGCCCATTACGGCACCCATGTTCCTGGAAAAACTCAATTCCCTGATCGATGGGGGGAAGATCGCCCCGGAGAGCCGGGTGCTGTTTGTAAATGACGGCAGCCGGGACGCCACTTGGGATATTATCAAAAGTCTTGCACGGCAGAATCCTCATTTCCTCGGGATCTGTCAGAGCCGGAACCGGGGACATCAGAACGCAGTGCTGGCGGGGCTGATGGAGGCGATGGAGGTGTGTGACATCACCATTTCCATTGACTGCGACGGGCAGGATGATATTGACGCCATGGATGCCATGGTGGAGGCATATCTTTCCGGCAACGAGGTGGTCTACGGGGTTCGCTCCTCACGGCAGTCTGATACCTTCTTTAAACGCTTCACCGCCCAGAGCTTCTATAAGCTCATGAACCTGATGGGGGCAGAGGTGGTATATAACCATGCGGACTACCGGCTGATCAGCAGCCGGGTGCTTCGGGAATTTGCCCGGTTCGAGGAGGTCAATCTGTTCCTCCGGGGAATGATCCCTCTGGTGGGATTCCGGAGTACCACAGTGGAGTATGTGCGCCATACCCGTCTGGCAGGGGAGAGTAAATATCCCCTGAAGAAGATGCTGGCGCTGGCGCTGAACGGGATCACCAGCCTTTCCGTGAAGCCCCTGCGTCTGATTTTGGGCTTCGGCTGCGTTGTGGCGCTGATCAGCTTCTGCGGCGTGATCTGGGCGCTGGTCAGTGCTTTGCTGGGCAGAACGGTCAGCGGCTGGGCCAGTACCACCTGTGTTATCTGCTTTGTCAGCGGAGTTCAGCTGATCTCCCTGGGAGTGATCGGAGAGTATGTGGGAAAGATCTATATGGAGAGCAAGCATCGTCCCCGGTATATCATCAGCGAAAAAACGTGGGATTCCCGGGAGAAATAAACAGGACTGGCCGCCGGAGGGAGAAGGTTCCCGCCGACGGCCTTTTTTTAAGCTGCTTCGACAAACAAAAAATGGAAACCACAAAGTAAACACTTGCCAAACGGTGTGTTTAATTATATAATAATCCAGAGTATACGTTTTAAAGGGGAGGATGCCCAAGTGTGGCCTTTTTTCCTGACCGGCGGGGCATTTGCAGTCTGGGGCGCAGTGTTTGCGGTCCTTCTGAACAGAAGCGCGGCATTCCGCGACTGTAAGAATAAGCTGCTGACATGGCTTCTTGGGACATTGCCCTTCTGCTCCGGTGGGTTTTACCCGTTTTTGTCCATACCAGTGTCGGGACTCCTGATTTTTCAGCTGCTGCGGGAGAGAAAGAAGCCTCTGCGGGTCTATATGTGTCCGGGCGGTGCAGCACTTTTGGGAATGCTGCTTTGCTTTGGCCTGACCATTCTCTGGGCGGTAGACCGGGGCATGGCTCCCTTTGGCCTGATCTCCTTCCTGCCGGTGGCGCTGCTGGGGCTGGTGCTGATGCAGCTGGAACCGGAGGAAAAGTCGGGACTTTACAGGGGAGTGCCCCTGAGTGCAGCGGTGATGACCTGCGCCAGTATCCCCCTGACCTTTGTTCCCGCCTTCCGGGAGACCCTGATGCCGGACAACCGTCTGGCCGGGTTTATGGAGTATCCCAATACCTATGCCCTGTTCCTGCTGGTGGGGGTGATTTTGTCCCTTACCCGGGAAGAATTTAGAAAAAGAGATTATCTGATGGCGGCGATTTCCATGCTGGGTATCCTGCTCAGCGGCAGTCGCACCACCTTTATCCTTCTGGTGCTTGCCCTGGGGGTGATCTGCCTTACCGGCCGGAGAATCCGGCTGTGGGCGGGGGCCTTTGGAATTCTGGTGCTGACAGTGACAGTATCCACGGTGGCATCCCGGCTGGGAGTATTTCAGGAGGGCGGACGCTATCTGACGACCTCTGCACAGAGCAGTACATTCCTGACCCGGCTTTTGTATTTCCGGGATGCCCTGGGCGTGGTACTGACCCACCCCTTCGGTATGGGCTATATGGGCTATGCCGGCATACAGGGGAGCATTCAGCACGGGGTCTATCATGTCACCTATGTACATAACGAGCTTTTGCAGCTGCTTATGGATGTGGGCTGGATCCCGGTGGCACTGCTGATCTGGGCCTTTGTGAGAGCCTTTTTCAAAAAAGGGGCGTCCTGCCGGAACCGGTTGCTGCTGATTGCCATTCTGGGACACTGTATGATGGATTTTGACCTTCAGTTCCTTGCGGTCTGGTTCCTGCTGGTTCCTCTGCTGGAACTCCATGAGGGGAAAAGTCTGGCACTGTCCCGAAGAACCATTTCCGGCTGCGGGGCCGTGGCCATGGTACTGGTGCTGTGGCTGGGAACCGGAGATCTGCTGTACCGGTCAGGTGCGGTGGAGGCATGCCTGAAGGTGACCCCCTTCCATACGCTGGCGCTGACCCGGCAACTTCCCGGGGAGACGGATCTTGCGGTGCTGGAGGAGACGGCGGACAGGATCCTGAAGCTGAACAGCCATGTTTCACTGGCTTACAGTGCAAAGGCCAATGCGGCCTACGGGGCCGGAGATATACGCACCATGATCGAGAGCAAAACAGGGGCCATAGAGAACAGTCCCTACGATCTGGAGGAGTATACGGATTATTTCGACAAGCTCTATGCGGCCATGGACCTGTATAAAAAGCAGGGAGATGCTATGAGCGCCGAAAAGTGCCGTCAGGAGATTTTGAAGATCCCACGCATGATTGCGGATGTACTGGAGGAGACGGACACTCTGGCATGGAAAATACAGCATGTGCCGGAGCTGGAGCTTCCTCAGGAGTATATAGATAAGCTGGATGCTCTGGAGCATTCTGCGAGGTAAGAAACTGAATTGTTTTTCCAAAGTAATACGGAGGTGTTGATAACTTGAAAACATGCTTGAAAAAGAGTCTGGCGCTGCTTCTGGTGCTTTGCACCGTGCTGTCCCTTTGTCCCATCAGTGCATTTGCCGGGGACGAGGCGGTTATGGAAGTGCAGGCAGGAGAAGCAACCCTGACCCAGACCCCGGAGGAAGCTCCGGAGAATGTGGTTCCCACAGAGGAACCGGAAGAAGAACCCGCCCAGACCCCCGAAGAGGATCCTGTGGTGGACTCTGCGGCTGATCCCGTTGTAGATCCTGAGCCTGTAGAGGAAACAGAGGAAGAGCAGGAGGATGAAACTGAGGCAGTGGCCACCAGCGGTTCCTGCGGCGCCGGACTGACCTGGAACCTGAATGAGGGTGTCCTGACCATTTCCGGCACCGGCAAAATGAGCGACGGTCAGCCCTGGAGCGAAAGCCTCACCGAAATCACATCCCTTGTGGTGAACAGCGGCGTTACCAGCATCGGCAAAAATGCGTTTAACGGATGCACCGAACTGGAAACCATCTCTCTGCCGGATACCCTCCTTGTAATCGGAGAGTATGCATTTGCGGATTGTACATCCCTGGGTGCAGTGCATCTTCCGGACAGCGTCCATTCTCTGGGGGCTTATGCATTCGCCGGATGCTCTGCCATGACTGCGGTAAATATCCCCGAGAACATGGTCAGCCTGCCCAAGACCTATGATGCAGTGTTCACCGATACCTATTACTGCACCGTGTTTGAGGGCTGCTCCGGCCTCCAGTCTGTGGAGATCGGCAAGAGCCTGAGAAGCCTGTATGAGGGTACCTTTGCCGACAGTGCAAACCTCACCAGTGCCAGCTTCCACGGCCCCTATACCCTGATCGGTAATTATTCCGTGGGCTATCATACCGATGCCAGCGGCTATTATGTAGCCAATACCGGTATGACCATCCAGGGCTTCAACGGTTCCACCGCAGAGGATTATGCAAATGCGAACAACTTTCTGTTTGATTCTCAGGGAGATATTACCGCCGACGGTACCTGCGGCGAGGGGCTGACCTGGGGCTTCCAGGGCACCACCCTGACCATCTCCGGTACCGGCGCAATGACGGACTTTACCGAGACCAATGTGCCCTGGTATTCCTTCCGGGACAAGATCACAGATCTTGTGATCGAGGAGGGTGTTACCAGCATTGGCCAGAAGGCATTTAACAAGTGCCGGAGCCTCAGTTCCGTGACCATTGCGGACACGGTCAAAACCATTGGCAGCCGGGCATTCTTTGAGTGTGTCAGCCTGACCAGAGTGGAACTGCCTGCCCTCACCACCGTGGAGGCAAGCACCTTTGAAAACTGCGTAGGTCTGGAAATCGCAGTGGTTGCCCCCGGCACCACCTCCGTAGGCGCACTGGCCTTCGGCGTTACCGATACGGTTTACAATAAGGACCGGGAAGAGACAAAGGTGGGCGCTCTGACAGACGTTGTTCTGCCTGACAGCATCACCAGCATTGACAGCAGCGCATTCAGCGGCAACACCGAAGCCGTGATCCACTACTGCTCCGAAGGCTCTGCGGCCCATAGCTTTGCACTGGCCAAGGGAATGGAAGTGTCCCTCCACTACTGGAACGGCGGCGTTGTAACAAAGGATCCCGGGGTGACAGAACCCGGTGCAAAGACATATACCTGCCTCTCCTGTGGCACCACCAGAAATCAGTCCATTGGCTATATCGACGGCCTTGTGGAGCAGAACGGTGTCAAGTATTTCTATCGGGACGGCAAGAATAACACCACCTATACCGGTGCGGTGTATTTCGAGGATACTCTCTGGTACGTCTCCGGCGGCAAGGTGGATACCAGCTACAGCGGTCTTGTGAAGTACAACAACGTCTGGTACTATGTCTCCGGCGGTCAGAAGGATACTTCCTACACCGGCCTTACCAAGTATAATAACATCTGGTGGTACGTCTCCGGCGGCCAGATCAATTTCAGCTACGCCGGCCTCACCAAGTATAATAATATCTGGTGGTACGTCTCCGGTGGTCAGATCAACTTCAAGTTTGCGGGACTTGTGCCCTTTAACGGCGGCCTGTGGTATGTTTCCAACGGCCAGATCAGAAATCATACCGGCTTTGTGGAGTATAACGAGCTGTGGTATTATGTCTCCGGCAATAAGGTGGATACCGCCTTTGTGGGTGTCGTGGAAAGCGACGGAGAGAAGTTCTATATCTCCGGCGGTCTGGTGGAACCCAGCTACAGCGGTCTGGCACCGGATAAATCCGGCAAGCTTTACTATGTCTCCGGCGGCCGGGTAGATACCGCCTTCGCCGGTGTGGTAGATTATAACGATGCCCAGTATTACGTCTTTGGAGGCGAAGTGGATACCGCATATACCGGCCCGGCCGAGTATAATGGCGAGCTGTGCTATGTGAACAAGGGCAAACTGGACAATACCTTCAGCGGCCTTGTGGAGTATGACGGCGTTCTCTATTACATGGCAGAGGGCAAGATCAACACCACTTATACCGGCCTTGCAAATTACAACGGCACCCTGATGTATCTCACTGCCGGTCAGCTGGACAACACATTTGCAGGCCTTGTGAAGTACAACAACATCTGGTACTATGTCTCCGGCGGCAAGGTTGACACCGCATATGCCGGCATTGTGAAAAATGAGAACGGTCTGTGGTACGTCTCCGGCGGTCAGATCAACTTCAAGTTCGCAGGCTTTGTGGACTATGACGGAGATCGCTATTATGTCTCCGGCGGCAAGGTCAACACCGCATTCAACGGTCTTGTGAAGGTAAACGGCACCTGGTATTATACCCCCGGCGGCAAGCTGGATGTGGAGTATCAGGGAATCGTACCCTATAACGGTACCCTGTGGTATATCTCCGGCGGTACCATTGACTTCAAGTTCGCAGGCTTTGTGAACTATGACGAGCAGGAATACTATGTCTCCGGCGGTAAGGTGAATCCCGCATTTGTGGGCCTTGCCAAGATCGACGGCACCTGGTATTACATCTCCAGCGGTGTCCATGATATGGATTATGCCGGTCTGGTTTACTTCAACAGCACCCTGTGGTATGTCTCCGGCGGTCAGCTGGACTTCGGTTATGCAGGCCTTGTGGAGTATAACGGACAGCAGTATTTTGTCTCCGGCGGTAAGGTGAACAACAACTACACCGGTCTGGCAGATTACAACGGCACCCTGTATTACTTCACCGCAGGCAAGATCGACACCTCTGTCACCGGCCTGTACACCTACAACGGGGATGCCTATTACGTGGCAGACGGCGTTGTGCCTGACTATACCGGTCTGGTATCCTTCGAAGGGGAAGACCTTATCTTCTATGTGGTCAGCGGCAAGCTGGATTATGACTTCGAGGGCCTGGTCAAGAACGAGGACGGCACAGTCTACTATGTTTGGGCTGGCTGTGCAGAGCTTTACACCGGCATTGTGGTGCTGGAAGATGGCATGTATTTCTACATGGACGGCGTAAAGGATCCCACCTTCACCGGTCTGTGTGTTTATGATGAGGATGTCTATTTCGTCTCCGAAGGTGTGGTAGACACCGACTTCACCGGTATTGTGACCGTGGACGACGGGGAAGATACCTGGTCTGTCTATGTAGTTGCAGGCAAGGCTGTCCTGGATGACCTTGGGTTTGTGGAAGTAGACGGCAAGATGTATCTGGTCTCCAACGGCGAAGCAGTTCTCTGCGAGGGCCTGATGGACTATGAAGGCACCCTGACCTACTTCACCGATGGCGTGGCGGATACCGACTTCACCGGACTTGGCTGGTATGACGGCGCATGGTACTATGTGACCGAGGGCACCGTTGACCTGACCTTCACCGGTCTTGTTACCATTGACGGCCAGCAGTATTATGTGGAAAACGGCATGATCAGCAATTCCTTCACCGGCTTCCGTGAAGTGGGCGGTGTGAAGTATTACTACAAGGACGGCAGAATCTACGACGAGTATACCGGCCTTGTGAAGGATAACGGCACCTGGTACTATATTTCCGGTGGCAAGCTGGATACCGCATATGTGGGTCTGACCAAGTGCAACGGCACCTGGTGGTATGTATCCGATGGCCAGATCAACTTTAAGTATGCCGGCCTGACCAAGTACAACAACATCTGGTGGTACGTTTCCGGCGGTAAGATCAACACTTCCTATGCCGGTCTGGTCAAGCACAACAACATCTGGTGGTATGTCTCCGGTGGTCAGATCAACTTCAAGTTTGCAGGCATTGTGAAGTATAACAACATCCTGTGGTATGCTTCCGGTGGTCAGCTGAACTTCAAGTTTGTGGGCATCGTCAGCTACGAGGGTGCAAACTACTATGTAGCAAACGGACGGGTTGCCACCACTTACACCGGTGCTTATACCTATAACGGGGTTCGGTACAATATTGTAAACGGCCGCGTGGTGTAAGCCAGTACAAATGAAACGGGCGTGCTGCACATGCAGCACGCCCGAAGCGTTCTACCTGTCCTGAGGTGAAACTGTCCCCGGACGGGTGGTGTCAGATCTGCTGCATTTTGCAGCAGGCTCTTTTCTGTGAAGGGGTTGCCGGAAAAACAGGCGCCCTTTATATTTTTTTTCAGTCGGCAAAGGTGGAGCTTTTCTTCGAACCTGCTGTATGATGAGAAGGAATACAATACAGGAGGGGGATAACATTGGATCAATTCGCTTACATCAGGGTATCCACAAAAGAACAGCACACAGATCGCCAGCTGAATGCGCTGGAGCCGTTTCAGGTGCCAAAAAAGAATATCTATTGTGATTACCAGTCTGGGAAAGACTTTAAACGGCCGGAGTACCAGAAGCTGCTGAAGCGACTTCGAAAGGGGGATCTGCTGATTATCAAGAGCATTGATCGCCTGGGCAGAAACTACAACGAGATCTTGCAGCAGTGGCAGAGGATCACAAAGGGGATCGGCGCGGATATTCTGGTGATTGATATGCCCCTGCTGGACACCCGGGATCAGGGGGGCAATCTGACAGGTACGTTTATTGCGGATCTGGTGCTGCAAATCCTTGCGTATGTGGCGCAGACCGAACGGGAATTCATTCACCAGAGACAGGCGGAAGGAATCGCAGCGGCCAGAGAAAAGGGAACAAAATTTGGCCGTGCGCCTCTGGAGCTTTCGGAGGATTTTGATCTGTGTTATGAAAAATGGTGTGCCGGGGAGCTGTCTCTCAGGCAGGCGGCGGAGGCGTTGGGGATCAGTCACTCAACCTTTTACCGCCGGTGTCAAAAGAAAAAAATTGGAGAAAAATGTTTCGAAATGTAGACTTATGGATACAGAACCAAAAGCATGAAAAAAGTACATTATTGTGCTTTTTTCATGCTTTTTTTCATTATATCACCGCTGTTTCTAAAAGTCTGCTTTTTGATACAGTGCCTGTGTATGCAACAAAGAATTGGAGGAGAAAAAATGGCACTTTTTGATGGAATCGGGAAGAAAGCAACCGAGGTGAGCACAAAGGCGCTCCAGAAAACAAAGGAATTCTCCGAGGCCAGCCGTATCAACACGCTGATCGCAGAGGAAGAAAAGAAAATCAACAACAATTACTATCAAATTGGAAAACTGTATTTTTCCCTTCACATGAATGATTGTGAACCCTCGTTTTCCGGCATGGTAGAGGATATATTAAACTCAGAAGACAAAATTATGGAGTATCGCATTCAGATACAGGAGCTTCGTGGGGTTCAGCGCTGTGAGAAATGCGGCGCTGAGGTTATGAAGGGGCTGGCTTATTGTGGCGTGTGCGGGACACAGGTTCCCGAAGTTGTGGATGATTCCATGCAGGGGCATATCAAGTGCACCCACTGTGGGAAAGTGCTGCCGGATGACATGCGCTTCTGCACAGCCTGTGGAAAGCCCATTGTAACAACCCCTCCGGTAAAGGTGAATATTCGGCAGCCGGAGCCGGGAGCGACTCAGGGACAGCCCAACGTTCCCGGTCGGAAGAGCCGGGTGATCCAAACCCCTGTTCATGAGACGGTCTGGCTGGATCATGATTTCGGGCAGGAGATAGATCCAAACGCCGGGAATCAGTGGGATCAGACGGCCCCTGTGAAGCAGTGTGTCGCCTGCGGTGCCCCCATCGAGCCGGGGACTGATTTCTGCTCTGAATGCGGGACAAAAGTGTCCGGCGCACCTGCACGGCAGGTTGAGACGGAAAAGCGCTGCCCGTCCTGTAATGCGTTGCTGGAAAATGATGATGTGTACTGCGCCGAGTGCGGTTGCCGGGTGTAAGGGCGCAGCTGCATAACAGCGGGAAAAACGGAGCAACAGAAAGAGGACAGATAGTAGTGAAATGCCAAAACTGTGGAAATGAACTCCGGGAGGGTGTAAAGTTTTGCAACCGTTGCGGAAGTCAGGTTATAAATACCCCGGTGGCACAGCAGCCCCCTGAGGTGACTGCCCCTGTAAAGGGAAAGAAGAAAACCGGTGTGCTGGTTTGCGTGCTGGTGCTGGCAATCCTGCTGGTCTGTGGCGGTGGCGCAGGGTATCTCTGGTCGGCGGGCTGGTTTGAACGGATGGATACGGAAATGTCCCAGTCCGGGGAGACAGAGGAAATGACAACAGTGCGCCTGCTGGCCAGTGCATGCCGGATAGAAGATGGGGAAGATCCCTATATATGCACCTTTGAGTACGACAGAAGGGGAAACGTGACCGGGATTTATATGAGCCAGCGCAGTGCGTTCCTTCAATACGACTATAACGAAGATGATCAGCGGATCGGAAGAAGAGTGTGCAATATGGACGGCAGTGTTGAGGTGCTTGTTGAATACTCCTATGATGATGCTGGGCGATTGGTGGAAAAAACGGGTTCGAGGCCGGGAGAATCGGGTGGCTCCAACACTATTTACGAATATTACGATGACGGTCAGATCGCCTCTGAAACGCTTATTTCTAATTCAGAACTTAGGGTGAAGCTTAGCTATGATTACGATGATGCGGGACATCTCACCACAAAATCTACGTACGATGGAGACGGAAAGCAGCATTACAGGTATGTGTATACCTGTGACGAAGATGGAAGAATCGTTGTTTCTGAGTATCAAAATGATGAATTGGTCACCGACTACATAAACGAGTACGAATATAATGACGAAGGATGTGTCACCCAATTTCATCGTTATAGCCGCACGGATGGGGAAATGACCATCGGCCACAGCTGTGTATACAAATATGATGCCAATGGAAATCCAACAGAATGTCTGTGCTATGTTGGAGACAGTGATGAACTCCACTGGATATACCGTTGGGACTATGACAGCGATGGGAATTTGCTCTGCTTTGTGGAGTACGATGAAGATCGAAATATCGTATGCAAAATAGATTACACCTATCTTGATGTGCAGGTGCCTGCGGATTCCTCTGTGGCCACGATGACCCCGATAGAACGGCTGGAAACGCTATGTGAGGGGAATAATCTGGACATCTATATTCAAAGCGTTAATTATTATTAAGCGGTAAAAAAGAGTAAACAGAAAAGAGGGGGATAGCAGTGAAATGCCGGAACTGTGGAAGTGAACTCCGGGAAGGTGTAAAGTTTTGCAACCGTTGCGGAAGTCAGGTCGTAAATATTCCGGTGGTGCAGCAGCCCCCTGAGGTGACTGCCCCTGTAAAGGGAAAGAAGAAAACCGGGGTGCTGGTTGGTGTGCTGGTGCTGGCGATCCTGCTGGTCTGTGGCGGTGGCGCAGGGTATCTCTGGTCGGCGGGCTGGTTTGACCGGATGGATACGGAGACGTCCCAGTCCGGGGAGACAGAGGAAATGACAACAGTGCGCCTGCTGGCCAGTGTCCGGGAATCTTATGGAGATGATGAATTTTCCATCTGGTCTTTCAGCTATGACAGCAGAGGAAATATGACGGGCTATTGCTACAGTGGATACGGACAACGTGCCGCGTATCAATATGACGAAAAAGACAGACTACAGAAAGAGGTGCGCTATTCGACGTACTATCCTCCGGCTGATGGTGTAGAATTCGAATATATGTATAACGATGCGGGGCAATATATAGCTAAACAGCGTAATCTACCAGATGGAATATGTGAAGAAATATGGAGCTGTGAGTACCGCAGTGACGGCCAGATGGCGGTGGAGACATACAAAGTCGGGGACAGGGGACTGCAGAGCTATGTCTATGAGTATGACCAGATGGGGCATCCCACCGGCTATAACATAGTTTGGGATAACGGAGTGCAAACAAAAAGTGAGGTATATACCTGTGACGAAGACGGTCGAGTGCTTCTGTGTGAGGATCTGGACATGGAAGGGCAATGCACTGGATGGGCGGAATATGAATACGATGACCGCGGGGTTCTCCTGAAGAGCACCTCCTATTGGGAGGAAAATGGGGAAATGACGGTGGGGAACTGGAATTCGTACAAATTCGACGATAGCGGAAACCTGACGGAATATCTGCGGTATAAAGATGACACAGATGAACTTATGGCAGCATGCCGGTGGAGCTATGACAGCGAGGGGAATGTTCTTTCTGTAATAGAGTGTGACGAAGATGGAAATGTTGAACGTCGAAAAGAGTATACCTATTTTGATGTACTGGTTCCGGCAGATTCCAGAGTGGCGAATACACCTATGAGAGAGCGAATAGAGTATTCAATCCAAAAGACACTTGTAAACATGGTTTATGTTCAGGGAATTGATTATTACTAAGCAGATGAAAAGCAAAGCATTCAAGAAAGAAGGGGATAGCGGTGAAATGCCGGAACTGTGGAAGTGAACTCCGGAAGGGGGCAAAATTTTGCAGTCGCTGCGGAAGTCAGGTCGTAAATATCCCGGTGGCGCAGCAGCCCCCTGAGGTGGCTGCCCCTGTAAAGGGAAAAAAGAAAACCGGGGTGCTGGTTGGTGTGCTGGTGCTGGCGATCCTGCTGGTCTGCGCCGCTGGTGTGGCTTATGGCATGTTTGGCAGGGACGGTATTCACAGGGACAACGTGGAAGAGGACACACAATCCGTTGAGGAGAAAAGACTGTCTGACATGGAAAATGTGCTGTCTGTGGAAGAGACAATCCCGGAGGCCTCAGAGATCCCTGAGGAGGACAATGCCAGCGGGGGCGTGACGGCTGTGGGCGAAGAAGAAATGATGCTGGTCTATCTGTTGGAAACGGAGACGTGTGAGGGAGAATACGGCAATTATAAGGATAGCTATACTTATCACCCAAACGGGAAAAAAGAGAGCTGGACTCGTTATAAGGATGGCGTGATTACACGATATACGGAATATAACATGAACGGAGACGAGACGATAGAAAAGAATTATATGTCTGATGGGACGCCTCTCGACCGGTGGGAGTATTCCTATAATACCGATGGAAGTTTGTCTACAAAAATCAGGTTTGTTGATGGTGACGTAATTGACTGTCGTCAGGAATATACCTATGATGCAGACGGCAATATATTGTCGTGGGCAGAGTACGATAAAGCTGATTCTATTATTTGGATCCGTGAGTATACCTATGATGCCAACGGAAACGAGTTGAGTAGTTCATACGAAAGCGTTGATGAGAAGCTGAACAACCGTTCAGAGTCGATCTATGATGTGGCGGGAAACAAAGTGATAAGTGTGTTCTACGATGGAGATGTCCTGTTCCAACGTGTGGATGCGACCTATGATTCTGACGGAAACATGCTGACAGAAACGAGCTATGATAGTGACGGATTGTATGCTGGCGGTAATGAATATGAGTATGATGCCGACGGACGTTTGACGACTGATGTGTGGTATGATGCGGACGGTTCGGTTATGGAGCGAATTGAGTATATTTACGATACTGACGGCAACAAGGAGACAGAAGTGTACTGGAATGGAGACGGCACTATTTCCACCCAAATTAAATATACCTATGATGCCGATGGGAATCTGTTGACTGAAGCATACTGTGATCAAGGTGGTTCAGTGTGTGAGCATTTTGAATATACCTACGATGAAAATGGAAACCGACTTTCCCTGAAATTATATTACGAGGATGGATACCTGTCAGAGCAGATTACTTACACCTATGTGGAGATGCTGGTTCCGGCCGGGTCTCTGGATACAGAGGACATGGACGAATAACATATGGAGTCAAAGGGATGCCTGACACCCGGAATGGAGCGGTTGGCGCATCAACGAAAAAATAAAATGTAAAGGAAGGTAATAAGATGAGTAAGTATTGCGGAGCCTGCGGCGCAACACTGGAAGATGACGCCAGAGTATGTGGTTATTGTGGCCGTCCCTGTGGCGGCGTTCCGCCCCAGATCACTGGGCTGGATTATGTCAGTCCGGCACAGGAGGAACAGAAAAAGGTTCAGAAAAAACGCATAAAGCTGATTGCCGGAATGGTGATCGCTGCGGCGGTGTTTGCAATCGTTGTGCGGATCGTGGTCAGCTTTACCGGCTACAACAAGCTGGTGCGGGACGTTATGAAGGCCTATACCTCCTACGACATTGAGAAGCTGGTGGATCTGTCCAGCGATATTTACAGTGCCTGGGGCGAGGAGTATGCAGAGCACTACTATGAGAGAGAAGTAGGCAGCACACTGGAATCTCTGGAAGATTCCGTGGGGCATAACCATAAGCTGTCCTATGAGGTGGAGGATATTTATACGGTTTCTGACAAAAAGTTCAGAGATACGGTTGAAGCGCTGGATGAAGCATATCTGATGTATGACGCAAGCTATGATACCGATCTGATCGGGGATGTGGCAATTGCAGAGATCAAGGTGATTGCAGAGCAGGGCGCAAGAAGCTCCAAGCGGAGTGTTACGCTGATGATGATTCAGGAAAACGGAAAATGGAAGCTGTTGGAGATCGACTGACGGCGAATACATATGTCAATAAATGAACGTCTGTTTCAACCGGAGTGAATCATGATAATAATCGCAGGGGGATTGGAATCTGATGTTCCAAATACCTCTGCGGTTATTGCGTTTTTAGAGAATAAGACCCGGAAGAAGTGTTGAGGTGAACATGGTGGTTTGTAAAAATTGTGGAGAACAGCTCCCGGATAATATGAAATTCTGCACCCGGTGCGGAACACCGGTGGAGCGGGAAGAAAAAAAGAAGGGCAAAGACAGCCGGAAGGAACATAAAAAGGGGAATTCCACCCCGGAGAAAAAGGGGGTGGGGTACCTGTTTATATGGATTCTGGCACTGGCGATCGTCTTTGCGGTGACCAGCGGGCTGCTGTACATATTGCTCACTGGTACCTTCCTCGGGACGGAGGAAATCCCGGAGGAACAGGAGTCGTCTGTGGAGGAACTCCGTGAAGAAGAACCCATCCCGGAGGATGATTCCGTGGAGATGGAGATCGTGGTGCGGGAGAATGTTTCTTCCAGTCCGAAGCCCAGTGAGACTGCTGCCCCCAAGCCCCAGTATGCGCCGGATTCCGGGATCGATATTCCGTATTTACAGCGGGTGCTGATATACCTTGGGGAGCAGAACGTTCAGGAAAACGGGGAATATGACTACAGCACAGAGCAGGCACTTCTGGCACAGCTCCCTGACCGGGAGATCATCAAGAACAACTGCATTGATGCAAAGGTGGTAAACGCGCTTGATGAAAAATTGCAGGGACAGCGGGGACTGTCTCCCTGTACATCGACCGTCAAGACCAAGGCAGAACTGTACCCTGTCCCCACCGAAGAACTGAAATATGACGGGAGCCTTCCCTACAAGGGGGAGGAGATCAAGTATGTTCAGGCAGCTCTGACAGAGATGAATTACACTGGGATTACCATGAACGGCATTTATGACAGTGCAACGGAGGATGCGGTGAAGCGGTTTCAGAAGGCCCATTCCCTGAATGCCAGTGGCGTTGTGGATACCCAGACGCTGAACGAGATCACCACCGCCCTGCCTCAGTGGCGGCAGCGGCAGGCAGAGGCATCGGCTACCCCGAAGCCTGCCACCACAGCGCCTGCTTCCACCCCAGTACATACCCAGCCCCCCACGGTCCAGTCCACCCCAACACCCACAGTGGAGCCTGCACCCAGTCCCAGTACTGCGCCCCAGCCGGTTCCTGCATCCACCGACGGGTATCTGACGATTTCTCAGGTATCTGCTTCCTCGGAGCTGTATGTGGATGAAATCGAAGAATACCCGGCGGAATGCGTCTGCGATCAGAATCTGGAGACTGCATGGCAGGAGGGTGTTGACGGATACGGAATTGATGAGTATCTCACCTTCTGTATGGACCCGGGCACTGAGATCACCGGCTTTTTCATCATCAACGGGTTTTCCAAATCGGAGAGGCTGTTCTACGCAAATGGTGCCGTGACCAAGATCAAACTGGTTTCCGGCGACCAATCCTGTGTTGTGGACATTACGAGATCTGCGGAAACCTACAGCACGACCGGATATACCTACGAGCTGGATACGCCCTTGGTCTGTGACGGAATCCTTCGGGTCTATATTGTGGAAGTCCGGGAAGGGGAGAACTTTGACGATTCGGGCTTTACAGAGCTGTGGTTTATGGGAAATACAGAGGGAGATGGACTGATGGAACTTCCGGGGGAACCGGAGGCTGGGGAATCCCCCTGAAGGATGGAGGACAGATATGAATCGCTTGTGTAAAAGAATCATATATACCATGGCCGGAGTGCCGGCGCTGCTGACCGGATCTGTGTATGCATCTGATGCGTCGATGGTGGAGGGAGAGACCGGTATGGAGCAGGTTCGGCGCTTCCTCTCCGGCTTGCAGGGGAACAAAGGCGTCCTGATCGGCCTGGGGGCAACAGCGGCGGTCTCCCTGCTGCTGATAATCATTTTGCTGTTCGTCTGCATCGGGCGGACAAAACCCAAAAATGCCGGGAAAAAGCCGACAAAGGAAAAAAGAAAAAAGAAGCCCGGGAAAAAAGAGAAAAAGCGGCGGAATGATGCGCCCGGAGACCCTGTGCCTCAGGAAGCAGGGGAGAATGCCCCCGGGGAAATCACCCCCACCCAGATAGAAACGCCGGGACAGCAGAAGCCCCCGGAGGAATACCGGTTCTGCAAGGTCTGCGGCAAACGGTATCTGGTGGGCAAGCGCTTCTGCACCCAGTGCGGAACACCCCTGGAATAACCCGGGCATGAGGAAGTAAAAAGAGGTGAGCATATGTTCTGCCCAAATTGCGGCAAAAAGCTGAAAGATACGGAAAACTTCTGCACGGGCTGTGGAACCCCCATGAGAAACGGCCAGGGCTGGAATCAGGTTCCGGTGGGGAAAGGACACAGTGGACGAAAGCGAAAACAGAAAAAGCCCCACAGCCGGAGGAAGGCTGTCCTGTGGGGTGTGATCCTGCTGGTGCTGCTGGCACTGGGGGCGACAGGGGCATATCTGCTGCTGCATCAGGAGCCACCGGTGATCCATGACCAGACCCAGGAGGGCAGCGCTGTGGAGGACGGCGGAAACGACCCTGATGAGAATCAGCCTGCGGGCAGCGGAGGTGACGGTGGCGAGGATAACGAGGCGGTTATGAGTTCCAACGTGAAGCCCTTCCTTGAGGAAAGCGCAGCAGAGATCAATCAGGCGATCACAAATGTGGAAATTACCAACAAGGGCATGTTCCTCCGTGTAAATGAGGGAACAGCGCTGGATGCTCTGGGAATCGGAGATATTTTCTATCTGGACGGAACAGAGGAAACCCCGCTGGGACAGCCCTTTATCGGAAAGATAGCCGGGGTCAGCAACAGAGATGGTACCGTGTCCTATCAGATCGAGACACCTATGATCGACGAGGTGTTCGATGTTCTGGATGTTCAGTGCGATCAAAAGCTGGAGGTTCAGGATATTGCGCGGATCGAAACCGTGGAAGGGGTTACGGTGACCATGGTGGATGATTTCTCAGATGCGGACTTTTTTGACTCCGGCCCGGAAACACTGGCAGCGTCCCTGCTTTCCAGGCAACAGGAGCGCGCCGTGGTTGTGCCCCTGACTGAGGAGAAAAACAAACTACTGATGGGTCTTGATGTGGACCTGTTAAAGGTGTTTGGCCTTGGGGATAAAACGGGAAATGGCAAAGCTGAACAGTATGAATATTCAGCAGGAAACTGGGTGACGGTGTATGCCAATTCGGGGAGCCTGAAATATCACAAGGAGAATTGCCACTATCTGAATGATGACCGGAAAGAACTTACACTCCGGGAGGCCGAGGAGGGGAAGTATACGCCCTGCCGTATATGCACCCCACCGGTGATGAAGGATTCAAAGGGCGTGCTGCATGGGGAAGAACCGGAACTGAAGCTGTTCGGACAGATCGGTCTTGAGGAAGTTGATTTTTATATGGATCTGGACTGGGACATCTTCAGCGGGAAAGGCCTGGAAAAGTTTGCGATTGGTGTGTGCGGAGACTTTGTGGCCAAAGCAGGACTGAAGGTTAAGCTGGAAGCGGAACTGGGGGGAGAAAAAACCGGGATCACCATTCCGGCAGCAGATGTGAAGCTCTCAGGCCTGAATGAAAAGCTGTTTCCTGTGGCATTTTTGACCTACAAAGCCGGGCTGATTGTGCCGGTGACGTTACCGGGCAAAGAAGGGGTTCGTGCAATGACCAGTGCGGTGCCCCTGACCGTTGGTGCCATCGTTTATGTGGATATTAATGGCAATTTCTCCATGGAGGGGACGCTGACCTTCTCCTACAATTACAACTTCAATTGTTCCTATACAGCGGTGGAGAACGGCAAATTCGTAAACATCTGGGATACCAGCGGAAACCCAACCTGCCAGACAGAACTGTCCTGGGAAGGTGCCGTAGATGTGGATTTCAACACAGGTGTAGCGGTTTCTGCATACATTTTCAATCTGAATGTGGCAGAAGTGAATGTAGTCAAGCCCGGCGTGGAAGCGGATGGAAAAGTGAAGATTGAATACAAATCTTCACGGGAGAGCCTGCTGGACGGTGAACCGGTGCGGGAGGGAGCCTTTGAGGCCTCCTACCATGTGCGGGGCTATGTGAAGCTGTTTGAGGTCAACATGAAGCTGTTGGGCAAAGTAAAATTGTTGGGTGTTAATCTCAGTAAAAGCTATGAACTGCATGAATGCCTGCTGGATTTTACCATCGTTGAATTTGGGGAGCGGACGGGGCAGCGATTCAGTTCTGTCACCATGGAGTACTCCCCGGTGACAGCCAAAGACGGGAAGGCCATCTATTATAAGGACACGGATGGACGGCTGATCCGGGAGGAAAAGGGATACCATACGGTGCTGTATGACACCCCCTTCTATGCCATCTGCGGAATCGACGAGACCTATATCTACCTGACGGTGGCTCAGGACAAGGGGTATCAGGTGATTCGTGTATCCAAAAAGGATGGCATCTCCAGAAAGATTCTGGACAACGTATCCCAGGTGCTGATGATGGGGGAGGAAGTGATGTACTATGTATGCACAGATACCCCGGATATTCTTATGGAACTGGATCGTACCACACTGAAGGAAAGTACCTTCGCCAAATTCGACCATGATGTGACATTTATGGCCGGTCAGGGAGATGACTTCTATGTGGCCACACTGAAAAGTGACCTGATTTCGTCCTGGTTTGGCAGTACGGTCTATTACTATTTGCTGGACGAGTATGGGAACGTGCTGGAGGATTACGGCAGTGATCCGGAGATCACGGAGTATCACCTGGAGGACAACGGTACTTACTACAGCGCAGAACGAGTGGTCTCCTACGGAGATCTGAGATCCTCCGCAAAAACGGTGTGCTGGATGAGCAAAGACAAGAGCAGCAACGTGGAAGCGAAAGGTACCGGCGGCTGGGTGATGACCGGCGAAGGCATCTTTACCAATCAGGAAGGGGAGGACGGTGCCTCTCTGCAACTGATACTCTATCGGGCCTCTGACGGCGGGATAACCACGGTTACCGATGTGGAGAGCAAGCAGGCCATGTTCACCATCAGTAAAAGTGATGCCGGAGACTGGTTCTTCTTTGACCAGACGGAGGAAAATATGATTCTGTACACCATGCCGGCGGATTTTTCGTCGAAGCAGGTGGTAAAGACCTTCCCCCGGAACGATTTCCCCTGTGATCTGGAAGAATGCGGTGCGAAGCTGATGAACAACCGGATCTATTTCTATACCATGCCGGATAATGCGACCTGCGAGATGCTGTACTGGTATGATATTGCGTAAAGGAGTGTGTTGTGGTGTGAGAAAATACAATCTGGTACATATTCTTCTGCTGCTGACCCTCTTTTTCGCATGCTTGCAGGGAGAGGTGCTGGCAGGGGATGTGTCCGCTGACAGCTTCCATGGGTCGAGAACTCTGGTGTATACCGTGGATGCGTCTGATCTGAACAGTTATATTGATGGTGGACGGCCGGCCTTTGACCTGATTCTGAGAATCTGCGCCCCGGAATGGTTAAGCTATGACCTTTCCGGGGATGGACGGGATGTCCGGTTCCAGCTGAGCTTCCAGTTTTCCTCCGGGGAGGATTACTGCGAAAAGATGGGGACGCTGCTGGGGTATCAGCCAAATCTGCTGTACGACACGGAGGACTATATCCTGCTGGAGAGCCATAACACCATGGAGATCCTGAACTTTCTGAAAACAGCGCTGGAAGAACGGGACTGCCTGTACGAAAAGCCCATGGAGGCGTATTTCAAGCAGACCAAAAATGAAATCACCCTTGGGGATGATGTCTATCAGGCCTACGGCCGGGTAAAGGTTCGGACGCTGGATGCGGAGATCGTCCGCTTTGACAGCATGGAGATCGAGACCTGGTGGAAAGAGGATGGCGCCTATGAACGGACGATCCTCCTGGGGCTTAATGACGGAGAGGCAGATCGGCAGCGGCTTATGTCCCGGCTGAGAAAGACAGGGACAGTTGCGGAAGAAACGGGGGAGACCGGGAGCATATATACGGTCACCTTTTCTGCGGACTCGGAAAGAGCGCTGTCGCAAAAGACCATGGAATGCCTGAATGTGGCCACCTGCCTCTATGGGGATTATGCACCGGCAGAGGACGGCACTGTGGAGGCAGAGCGCCGGGAGTATTTTGATCTGGACACACTGCTCTATGACAAAAGCGCATTCCGGTATGTGTTTCATTTCCCTGCCTTTGCCGGGAATATCACAGCCGAAGGCAGTGAAGTGGATTCTGAGAACGGAACGCTGACGGCATCGGCTGTGGACGAGATCGCCTTTTCCTACAGAACACCGCCCTTTTTCTCCTCTGTGGAGATCCATACGGATCTGTCCCACTGGAGCGGGAGAATCCGGAAAACTGTAACACTGAAAATGCCTCTGGAGGGGGCAGCGGTGGTGCATGAGACGCTGTTTGCCCAGTTGAAACGGTCGCTGATCAACGGGACGACGCTGGATATTTACGATGAGGGCGGAGAGAGGATCTATCGGCTGTCCTATGAAGCATATTCCCAGAGACAGATCAATCAGTTTTCTGAAGCTGTTTTCGGGCAGAGCAAGGGGCTGGAACGGCGGATCAGCTGGCTTCCCTTTGGAGAGAGCAGCGTGAAGGAGTATGTCAGTCTCCAGAATCTGACCGGGGACATGGCACCGCCCTTGTCCGTCAGCGTGAAGTATACCCTGCCGGAGCTGTCCCCTGGGAAAGATGCCGGGGTAAACGGGACGGAGAACACCACCGGTCGCCAGTTTGTGTACTCCCGGAGTGACGGGAAGATCATAAGCTTTGTCTACCGGCAGCTGTATCTTCCCCTTCTGGGGCTGGAGGCGGTGGCACTTCTGCTTCTGCTGATCCTGCCCCTCCGCTGTGTCGGGAAGATGAAAAAACGGAAAAAGCGCTGAGCTTGTTTTACGGACATGACTGGTTCCGGTTCCCTTTGTGGGGGCCGGGGCCAGTTTTTTCAGCAGCGTTCAATGCCACGACAGCCCCCACGATTTCCCGGCAAAAAGTCTGAAAACACAAGGGATTTTACATGGGGCGAATGTCTTGTAGTTTCAAAAGTAATATGGTATAATATATCACTGAAAAACACACAAAAACGCAAATAATATTTGATTTTTCGTCCGTGGAAGGGGGATTGTTGTGGATTTTAAACTGGTTTCTGAATTTCAGCCCTCGGGCGACCAGCCGGAGGCCATTGATACACTGGTGAACGGCCTGAAAAACGGGCTGGATGAACAGGTGCTTCTGGGCGTTACCGGTTCCGGCAAGACCTTTACCATGGCCAATATTATCGCCAAAATGAACCGGCCTACGCTGGTGCTGGCCCACAACAAGACGCTGGCGGCACAGCTTTGCTCCGAGTTTAAGGAGTTCTTTCCGGAAAATGCGGTGGAGTATTTTGTATCCTACTACGACTACTATCAGC
>CAZFGL010000007.1:0-31320 GCA_964518645.1 uncultured Oscillospiraceae bacterium
AGGTCAGGTTGCCGTTGTAGCCTTCCTTCAGATTGACGCCCACCTCTGCGGCGGCCTCCATCTTGAACTTGTCCAGTGCCTCACGAGCTTCGGGTACTGCTGCATTGTTGTTGGATTTCATAGTTCTTACATCTCCTTCTTTTTACTGGTCTTTCGACCATCCATAGTGTTACCGGGACAAAAGAAGTTATGTTTTGTAATTTTATGAAATTCAGGAAATGTAAACGTGACTGGATGATTTTATGTCTATAAAACGTTTATGGCCTTTTATACGTTATTCCAGTCATTCGTCCATGGCATACTCCACACCGTCTACGGTAATACAGGCAATTTCGTTCAAATCCACCACCTGAGAGAACGCCCAGGAGCACACCACCTGTCCGGTTTCCATGTCACCACCCCCTGTAGCACTGAGCGAACCATAGGTTCCGTAAGGTGTAAACTCCGTGTCTGTGGTCCCGTCTTTCAGGCAGAAGGTCGTACCGTCTTTTAATGTGATGCTCACTTTTGGGGGTTTTTCCATGTAGGGGCGGACATCAACATCTTCTTTGGTCTTTCCTCCCGCCAGTGCATCCTCTGTGAGTTCGTCCGCATAGTCGTAATTAAACCAGCCTTCGATGGTCATAGACAACGGCGTGATCGTTAATTTATCGAAGTATTCCAGCTGCGTGTCATAAACTGAAGTGTCCAGTGTAAACACGGTTTCTCCGTCCACAATGTCTGTGATGCTCTTGGAGAAAAGAGGATAGCCTTTGTTCTCATCAGAGAAGTACACCTCGAAGTCCACCGTATCGCCCACCTTGTTTTCCCCGTAACCGGTCCAGATCGCTAAATAATGCGCCATCACACCATCGCAGTCCAGAAGTTCCGCATACAATGCACCGCCGTTCTCCTGATTCTTCAGATAGAAATCAATATAGTCCGGTGCAGCCATCCCCAGGTTCTGCTCTCCCCGTTCCGTAAGCGGTTCCATACGAATCACCGCATAAATGCTGTCCCGCCCGGTAAGCATGGATTCCAATGTGAAACGATAATCTGTGGTATCTGCCACAGTGGGCTCTGTTTCCTCATAGCTCACAATATCCAACGCTACAAGCGCCGACTTATCTCCAAAGATCCGGTCAAATCCGAACCATCCGTTCTCATAGGCGGCAAAGGCTGTCACAGACATGGCCATCATCGCCACAGCTACGACTGCTGCAATAATGCCACGGCGAATCCGTCCGTTTTTCTTTTTTCTGTATTCCATTGCTTCCATCAAAAATCTGTCCTCCATATTGCCCATGGCCCAGAGAAGCCGTTGTTCATTTTTCATGGTAGATGTCCTCCTGGCTCAAATAGGTTCTTAGCTGTTTTCTGAGACGAAACAGTATAGACTTCACATTATTCTCTCTCACACCAACAGCTTTGCTGATTTCACAGGTCGTATGGTGTAAAGAAACGGCCTATCCATCCTGTCAGGCAGAGTGGGTTCCTTCCGATCCCTCTTACGGGCAGTGCACCATTACCGCTATGCTGGTTTATGATATGTTTGGCGGGACGATTCACAGGATTCGTGTGGATGGCGGTGGCACACATTACTTCAATAAAATCAACGGACACTATATCGACCTGACCATTGAGCAGTTTGATCTGTACGATATTCCCGTCAGCTATGAACCCAACGAGGAAATGCCCCGGCAGTATTGTGGCAAAAATGCCGACACCGCCAAGCGCTACAAGCTCCTGATCCATAGAATTTCAGAGATCGTAAATTGATCTGTTTGCGTATCGAATCTCCCTTCTTCCCACCAAATACAAATACCCCCTGAGCACCGGTGGTGCTCAGGGGGTTCGTTTACAGAAGTCTGTATTTTTTCTGATACATGGTGAACTGCGAGGAGAAGTTCTGCGCATGCTCACTTTTCAGTTCCAGCAGGTAATCGTGGGCTTCAAAAGCCGTATTCCGGATCTGCACCACGCACAGCCCCACATTGGAGCAGTGGTCAGAAATACGTTCGCAGTTGGTCAGAACGTCTGTCAGAATAATGCCGGTTCCGATGGCGCATTCTCCGTCCTGCAGTCGGCGGATATGCCGGTTGCGGATCTGGGAAGTGAGATCGTCGATCACCTCTTCCAGAGGCTCAATATGGGTGGCCTGGGTTTCGTCATTATTATTAAAGGCAGTTCCCGCCAGTTCCAGAATCTCTGTCAGTGCCGCAAACAGGGTGGTAAGCTCTGCCTTTGCGGTATCGGTGAAGCTGTTTCCGCTGTCGTGAAGCTCCTGGGCGCTTTCCGCCAGGTTCATGGCATGGTCACCCATCCGCTCGAAATCTCCCAATGCATGGAGCAGTTCGAAGATCTCCCGGCTCTCTTCCTCACCCAGTCCGTGGGTAGACAGCTGCACCAGTGCGGCGGAGAGCTGGTCATCCATGTGGTCAAGCTGCTGTTCCTTTTTCTCCACGGCGAGGTACCCCTCCCGGCTGAAATTGTCCAGCAGCGCCAGTGCGTCTGTTACGGCTTCCCGTGCTACCTTTCCCATAATCACGGCCTGCTCTCTGCACTGCTCCACAGCAAGGACAGGGGCAGTCATAACACGCTCATCCAGGAACACAGTCTCGTTATTGTTTGCACCGCTGCGATCCGGCACAACACGGTTGGCCAGCTTCACCAGGTGTTTGGAGAAGGGCAGCAGCATCAGGGTGGTAACTACGTTGAAGATAGAGTGAACGCCTGCAATGGCAACCGGGGTGATAGCCTGCTCCATAATAGCGAAGGAGAAGATCACATCCAGACCATAGAAGAGGATCAGGCACACAATGGTACCGATCAGGTTGAAGCTGATATGTACCACTGCCACACGGCGGGCATTCTTATTGGTACCGATAGAAGAAAGCAGCGCCGTGACACAGGTACCGATGTTCTGTCCCATAATAATGGGGATCGCCATACCGTAGGTCACAGACCCGGTCAGGGACAGAGCCTGAAGAATGCCCACAGAGGCAGCAGAGGACTGGATAACACCGGTAAAGAGCGTACCCACGATCACACCCAGAATGGGGTTGTTGAACCGGATCAGAAGCTCCTCAAACTCGGGCATATCCGCCAGAGGGCTCATGGCATCCTTCATCAGTTCCATGCCGTACATCAGGACTGCAAAGCCACAGAGAATGCTGCCAAGGCTCTTGCTCCGCTCCTTTTTGGAGGCCATCAGGAGAATCACACCCAGCAGTGCCAGCACCGGGGAGAAGTTCTCCGGCTTGAGCATGGAAACAAGGACACTTTCGCTTTCGATACCGGAAAGGCTCAAAATCCACGCAGTGAGGGTGGTACCGATATTGGACCCCATAATAACGCCTACGGTCTGAGACAACTCCATAATACCGGAGTTTACAAGTCCCACCAGCATAACTGTCAGGGCAGACGAAGACTGAATTGCGATAGTAATGCCCGCACCCAGCACCAGACTCTTAAAGGGATTGGACGTAAGTTTTTTCAGGGTCAGCTCCAGCCGTCCGCCGGCAATTTTCTCAAGTCCACCGGACATGATACTCATACCGAACAGGAAAAAGGCCAGGCCACCGCACAGGGTAAACACAGAATAAATATCCATTTACATTTCCTCCTTGATGACTTTACATTAACAGAGGCATGTAAAGTCCACAACGGGCTCTATGTAAATTCCATGTAAAATCTCGTTTTTTCTCTTATTCTTCCGGGAATTCCGCCGTAATGGCAGTTCCCACCCCCGGGGTGGAGTCCAGAGAGATCACAGCCCCATGTCGTTCGGCGGCGTGCTTGACAATGGACAGGCCCAATCCGGTACCGCCGGTCTGGCGGCTGTGGCTTTTATCCACCCGGTAAAAACGTTCAAAGATCCGTTCCTGATGCTCCGGTGAAATTCCGATGCCTGTATCGCTGACTGTCAGCTTCCGGCCGGAGATGGTAACCTCCACAAATCCCCCGGGACGATTATACCGGATGGCATTGTCCATCAGGTTATACACCAGTTCCCACAGTGCCACCTTCTGCCCCATCACATGGAGTTCATCGCCACTGACTGTAAGCTGGATCCCGTTTTTCTCCGCCGACGGCAGCAGCATCTCTGCACATTCCCGGGCCAGGGCTCTTAGCTCCACCGGCGCGCTGGCCGTCTCATCCGGCTCTCCCTCCAGCTGGCTCAGCCGGATAATATCTGTGATCAGGCTGAGAAGTCTTGCCGCCTCTTTCCGGATGGTACCGGCGAACCGGGGTACATCCTCCTGACGTGCAAGCCCAGTCTCGATCATCTCCGCATAACCGGAAATGGAGGTGAGGGGTGTTTTCAGTTCATGGGACACATTTGCGGTAAACTCCCGGCGGATCCGGTCCCGATCCCGACGCTGGGTCTGGATCTCGGTCACGAAGGGCTTCAGCTCCGGATAGACTCTGGACTGGTCATCTGCCAGATCCGGATCATCCAGATACTCCGGCAGTTTTTTGATCGGGATCAGCAGGCGGCGGGTCAGAAGCACCGCAAACACCACGGCCAGAACCATAAGGCCACATACAATGGCCGCAAGATAGGGCACTGCCTTCCCGTAGATCTGATAGATATTATCTGCGGACACGGAGACCCGCAGGACTGTTCCGTCCTGCAATGCCACCGCATAATAATAGTCCTCGGTACCCAGTGTATCAGAGGTACGATGGGCATCCCCCTCGCCCTCCTCCAGTGCCTCCTGAACCTCAGGACGGTTCAGATGGTTTTCCATGGTGGCCGGATCTGTGGCGTTTTCATAAAGGACAACGCCGGTCTCATCGATCAGCGTCACCCGCAGTTCATCCTCTGCCATCCCGTCCAGGCACTCCAACTCACCGAGCTGCTGATAGGCCACTGCAATCAGCTTTCCCTGACGCTGAAGATCCTCCGCCACCTGACTGCGGAATGCGTCAAAGAACACCAGCCCGGACAGCACTGCCGCCAGGATTGCAGAGATCAGCCCCATATAAAACAGATTCAGGGTGATTTTTTCTTCCATAACAGATCCCTCATCACTGGAGCTTGTAGCCCACGTTGCGGACGGTGTGGATCATGGTCGCTTTCTCGCCCAGCTTCTGCCGCAGAGTCTTTACATGCATATCCAGCGTTCTGCTGGACAGCTCATAATCATAGCCCCAGATCTTTTCCATAATGACCTCCCGGGTAAACACGGTCCCCGGGGCGGAAAGCAGCAGCTTCAGCAGTCCAAACTCCTTATATGTAAGCTCGATCACGGTACCGTCCACCAGCACCTGATGCTTCTCTTCCGAGAGGGAGATCCCTCCGTAGCTGAAATCGCCGGTGCTTTTTCCCGCACTGCGAAGACGTGCCTTTACCCGGCTGATCAGTTCCATGATCCCGAAGGGCTTTGTAATATAGTCATCTGCCCCCAGATCCAGTCCCTTTACCGTATCCAGCTCTGTGCTTTTGGCTGTAACCAGCAGGATAGGGGTCTCCCGGGTCTCCGGGCGGCTTCTCAGATTTCTCAGGACGCTGAGTCCATCCTCCCCGGGAAGCATAATGTCCAGCAGTACCAGATCCGGGGTGCTTTTGGCCACCGCTGCATAAAAAGGAGCCGCTGCCGGGAAGGTCTCCACCGAATAGCCACTGGATTCCAGCGCATACTGTTCCAGCTCCCGTATTTCCGTATTATCCTCCACGATATATATTTTCACTTATATCACCTCATGGGTTCAGTATAGCAGTACAGGGTAAAATTAAAAGTCCCTCTTTGTAAAATGTATGTAAAACATGCTTTCACTATAGTTCAATTTCCCCATATGTCAAGAAAAATCCTCCGCCGGACGCCCCGGACGGAGGATCATTTACATTTTACAAAACGTCCGCCCCTTTTACATTTGCGGGGGGACTTCCCGTCTTTCTTTACAGAGGGCCGTAAAGCTTCTCATACCGGGGCAGGGCATATTTTATCACCCGTTTTACCTGCTTGTAAAAGAACAGCATCCAGTCCCGGGAGCTTTCGTTGATGCTCTCCTTGTACAGCGCCCACCCCACATAATACCAGTTGTGAATACCCATATAGGCAATGAAATGGAGTCGTTCCTTCTCCGTGGCCGGACGGCCGAAGTATGCCTCCAGGATTGCGTCAATGCTGGGATCCTCCAGATCATATCCGGCGATCACCCTGCCAAAATCATAGGCCGGGTCATTCCAGCCCGCAAACTCCCAGTCGATCACGTCAAAGGAATGGTCTGTCAGCAGGCAGTTATCTCCGTTAATGTCATTGTGACACATGGTTTTCTCCATCCCATCCATCTCTGTGTAGGCATAGAGCTTTTCCATGGCCGCCCATTCCTCCCGGAATATCTGAAACAGATTTCCCTTCATTTTGGACGCTTCGTCCATGAGACGGCGACACTGATAAATGGGATTGTACTCAAACTCCTTCCAGTCCTCCATGCCATAGCCCTGCCGGTGGAAATCCCGGATCTTCTTCGCAAGCAGACGCATCAGATCCAGATCGTGATAATACAGTCCGGAAAGATCCTTTGCATGCTCCACAAATCTTGAGATCTTCACGCCACTTTCATCAATATACACATAGGTGTTGTCCACACCGGCTTTGGCAGCCAGCTGCTGGGCACGAACCTCGTTCTTCCGGTAGATGAAGAAGGAACTGCTCTCCCCGGGATAACGGAAGATGTACTTTTCCCCTCTCACCACAAAAGTGAACAGCACGTTGGTCAGACCCTTTTGCAGGATGACGATATTGGTGATCTCCTCCTCCCGACAATGGAGCACCTGACAGATCTTTTCATTGATTCTGCCACTGACATTCTCCAGAAACAGGCTGTCAATATTCTGAAGCTCCTGAATGGAGTCAAATTCAAAGAGGAAATCCGGAGAATATTCCCGGATATACATATCCAGATCCTCCGCATGGCGACTGATGAATTCCTCCCAGAACAGCGCGGAAACCCGGAAATCGTCGATTTCCTGTTCCAGAAACTCCTTCATATGCCGGGAGAATTTCCGATCCAGATAGGCATGGCCGTAGATACACTCGCCGCTTTTTGCCCCGCTGTATACTTCAAGCAGTCTGCCGGAGAGATTCTTCCGCACCAGCAGTTCATTCCGTGCATCCTCTTTATAAACAGAGGCATGGTAGGAATTATACTCGTACTGGGAGAAGGGATTCTCCTCGAAATAATTGTCGCAGCTGAGAATGTAGGTACTGCCCAGATGGGCTCTTGCCACATAGAGGGAGTAGATATTGTTTTTCTTCAGATCAGGATTGATTTCCAGCTCCACCCCCCACTTCTCCGCAAGGAAGAAGTACATCTCCTGCTTATATCCCACCACTACAGTGATGTCGTCGATACCGGCCTCCTTCAGCTGACGGATCTGCCGTTCGATCAGGGTCTCTCCGTTTTTCACATACAGTCCCTTGGGCATGGAGTAAACGGACTTTGCGGAAATGTCGGAGCCTCCCGCCGCAAGGATAATGGCATTCTCCACCGCCAGAGGCTTCAGCTCTCCGAGGGCCTCCCCGGTCACTGCACCGCCGGATATATAGCCCTTCTGTTCCAGGCTCTCCACCAGCGCCGCCACCTCCTCCCGGGAACGGAAGGCGTAATACTGCTTGCTTTCCATTACATAATCCACAATATCCGACACCGGCCCATTGTGGTTCAGTACGGAACGGATCACTTCAAATTCCTTATATGTTATCATGGTCTCTCCCTTTTCTCTGCTGTTCCAGAAGCAGAAGTCCCTCGAAAATGTCCAGATCTTCCTTCATGGTGATTTTAAAATTCTTCTTGTTTGTTTTGGAGAAATAGAGTCGTTTGCCCAGTGCAAAATACAGGCTGGTGGTATGGGGCTCTATGGTGTCCAGAATTCCCTGTTCCAGCCCGGTCTCATACGCCTCCATCACCTCCCCGTACCGGAAGGTCCACGGATTGCTGAATCCCTTCAATGTCTCCCGGAGGATGGACTGGGTGGTGCTGTACGGGTCATCCATAATACAGGTACACAGGGTCATATCCTCCGCAGCAATGGCGTTGCCATACTGCCGGCACACCCGGATGCTGTCATCTATAATTTCGTCTGTGGTCATGGGAGAAACCCCGAAGCTGATTACCACAATATCATCCGGAGAGAGCTGATCTTTCAGATGAAAAATTCCGTTCATTGTGGAGCCCTGAAAGGTACTCCCCCCTTCGGTGAGCCAGCGGAGCTTGCTGATGTGATACTTCTCTGCAATACGCCGTGTTTCCTCCTGCCACTGGCTGTGACAGACGATCTCGATGGCGTCAATGTTTTCGTTATGCTCAAACCGCTCCAGGGTATATGCCAGAATCGGCTTCCCCTGTATTTCTATAAACTGCTTGGGGATCCCGGCACCGATCCGGGCACCGGTGCCTCCCGCCAGTACAATTGCAACATTCATATATCGCATGTCCTTTCGCCCTGTGATCTTATGCCCACTATACCCGGATTCCCGGGACATGTCAATAAAAAATCAACAAATCGTAAAAAATAAGATTTACAATCACCCCGTGTTGATTTATAATACACAGCATAATGAAACCACGCAGAAACAGAAAAGAGGATCATCATGTCCATCGGCGCAAACATCCGCAAAAGACGATACGAACTGGGAATGAGCCAGCAGGAGCTGGCCACATCCATGGGCTATAAAACCCGCTCCACCATTGCAAAAATCGAATCCGGAGAAAACGATGTCACGGAAAAGAAGCTGCGTAAATTTGCACTGGCGCTGGACACCACCCCGGAGGCACTGTTGGGGAGCAGCTTTCCCCAGCCGGTTCCGGAGCCAACCGTTGCATCCTCCGGCCGGAGGACTGCCGCCATTATTCTGGCCGGTGGCAAATCCGGCAGAAACCGCCAGAATATCCCCAATCAGTTTATCAGCATTCTGGGAAAACCGGTAATTGTATACTGTCTGGAGGCTTATCAGGCACACCCGGCCATCCATGATATTTATATTGTATGTCTGAAGGGCTGGGAGAACATTGTCACCGCCTACGCCCAGCAGTACGGCATCACCAAGCTCCGCGGGCTGATCCCCGCCGCCGCCAGCGGTATTCTGTCCGTTAAAAACGGTGTGGAACATGTCCGCAGTCTGTATGACGATGAGGATATTATCATTTTTCAGGAATCTACCCGCCCCATGGTCACCGTAGAAATGATTTCCAAGCTGATCAACGCCTGCAACGAGACCGGCAGCGCCAACATCTGCCGGTCCATGCGTGACAACGTTCAGTTCTCCTGCACAGAGGGAAAAGCCACATATCTTGACCGGGATGCGGTGGTGGATCTCCAGTCTCCCGAGGCTTATCGTCTCCGGGTGATCACTCAGGTCTTTGAGACGGCCGCACGGCGACGGCATGTGCTTCAGGAGAGCTGCTGCGCCATGCTGCTTTACAAGCTGGGGTATCCCATTCATTTCATTGAGGGCAGCACCACCAATCTGAAGATCATCCGGCAGGAGGACATTGCTATTTTCTCCGCTCTGATCCGGCAGGAGCTTTGACTTCCGGCGCAGGTCGGCCTTTGGCAGCAGGCCGGTTGATAATCCTTTGGGAACGTGCTATAATAAAGGATAATTTTTAAACCTGCCTGGAACACAAAGGAAACGATAAATGAAAAACAAAGACGAATTAAAACGAATGATCATGCTGTGTGTATCCGCTGCGGCGGTGGTGGTCTTTGCCATCATCTTCGGCTTCGTGTGGTACCGCTGCTACGCCTCCAACAAAACCATTATTGAAGTTCCCTTCTGGCGTCGGGGCAACTATGTGGTGATCGGCCTTTATATGCTGATGCTGGCCCTGTTCTTCAAGCTCTTCGGCGGATTCGACGTGGGATACCGCCGGGCCTATGAGGTGGCCTTCGCTCAGGTTTTTGCCCTGTTCTGCGCCAACAGCATTACTTATTTACAGCTGTGTCTGATCGGCCACTGGAAGTTCCTCGAAAATGTGGAGCCCATGCTGTATATGACCGGTGTAGAGATCCTTCTGGCCTGTATCTACGCTGTGGTCATACGCAGACTGTATGTGGCCCTTCATCCCCCCAGAAACATGGTACTGATCTACGGGGATGTCAACCCCCAGAATATGATCAACAAGCTTGGTACCCGCCGGGATAAGATTGCCCTGTGCGACATGCTCTCCTATCAGGAGGATATGGAGCTGATTCAGGAGAAGATCCTGAAATACCGCTGCGCCCTTCTCACGGACATCCCTGACGAGACACGAAACACCCTGATCAAGTTCTGCTTTGCCCAGGACATCCGGTGCTATTTTGTCCCCAAGCTCTCAGATGTTATGGTGAAAAGCGCCCACGATATTCACCTGTTCGACACCTCGCTCCTGGTGATGCGGAACCGGAACCTTACGGTGGAGCAGCGGCTTGCCAAGCGGTTCATTGATATTGTTGTATCCGGCATCGGCCTGATCGTCGCCTCCCCCTTTATGCTGGTGATTGCCCTGTGCGTCAAGCTCTATGACGGTGGCCCCGTGTTCTTTACCCAGCAACGGCTCACCCAGAACGGCAAGCTGTTCAAGATCTACAAATTCAGAAGCATGCGGGTGCAGCCCAACGAAGCCCATTACCAAATGACCCGCCGGAACGACGACCGGATCACCCCGGTGGGCAAAGTGATCCGCAACCTCCATTTTGATGAACTTCCCCAGCTGCTCAACGTACTCAAGGGGGACATGTCCATTGTCGGCCCCCGGCCGGAATGTCCTCAGGTGGCCCGGGAATACGGGGGACTGATTCCGGAATTCGACTTCCGGCTGAAGGTCAAGGCGGGACTGACCGGTTATGCACAGGTCTATGGAAAATATAACACCACCCCCTTCGACAAGCTGAATATGGATCTGAATTATATTGAAAACTACTCCCTCCTGCTGGATCTGAAGCTGATGCTCATGACGGTCAAGATCCTGTTCCAGAAGGAGAAAACCGAAGGTGTGGAAGTCTGGCAGACCACCGCCGCAACGGAGGAAAAAACCGATGTCCGGAACTGATACCCCTCTGGTTTCCGTTATAATCCCCGCCTACGGCTGCGCCCATACCCTCCCCGATGCCATTGACTCCGCACTGAACCAGCATGTTCCTGTAGAGATTCTGGTCATTGACGACTGTTCCCCGGATGATCTTTCTCTGGTCATGACCCGCTATCAGGCCGAGCCCAGAGTCCATTATGTGCAGAACCCCCGGAATATGGGAGCTGCCGCCTCCCGAAACCAGGGGGTAGCCATGGCCAGCGGAGATTATGTGGCTTTTCTGGACGGAGACGACATGTGGGCTCCGGAAAAACTGACACTTCAGCTTGATGTCATGGTGTCCTCCGGTGCCGTGCTTTGCTGCACCGCCCGTGAGATGATGAATCCGGACGGCTCTATGACCGGGCATGTCATTCCTGTTCGGGAGACCATCACCTACCGGGATCTGCTCCGGCACAACAGCATCAACTGTTCCTCGGTTCTTCTCAAAAGGGATGTGGCCCTCGCCTTCCCCATGGAGCACGAGGACAGCCACGAGGATTATATTACATGGCTGGGCATCCTGCGTCAGTACAGCTTCGCCCGGGGGGTTAATCTGCCCCTGCTGAAGTACCGGAAATCTTCCACCGGAAAGTCCGGCGGGAAGCTCCATTCCGCCGGGATGACCTGGCGGGTATACCGCTATATGGGCTTTGGAACTGTAAAAAGTCTCTGCTGCTTTGTCAGCTACGCCTTCCACGGCGTCTATAAGCATTTCTTAAGTAAATAAGGGAAAACTCTCTGCATTTACGTCGCTGTCACTCCGGCAGCGACGTCTTTTTTATTCCACTCATTTCCTGAAAATGATTGCAAGCCAGCGCCCCGTGTGCTACACTATAATATATGAACAAATTATGTCGAAGGAGGTATGTGCTTGAATATTTCCTGCTTTTCCAACCCCGGCGGACGTACCGCAAACGAGGACCGCACCACCTTTTTCACCGGTGAAAAAGGTTTTCTTGCAGCCGTTGCAGACGGACTCGGTGGACACGGAAGTGGCGACAAAGCCGCAGAAGCCGCGCTGGAATATCTCTCCTTCCCGTTAAGCAGCCTTCAGCGGGAACCGCTGCAAATTCTCATTGAGGAAATGAATGAACACATCATGGCCTCCTGTTCCGGAAAGACCACACTTGCAATGGTGGCCTGCCAGGATGATACGGCCTGCACCCTCCATGTAGGGGACAGCCGGATCTACCAGTTCCGGGGCAATGAGATCATTTTCCAGACCCGGGATCACAGTGTCTCCCAGCTCTCTGCCGCAGTGGGCGAGATCTCCCCCGACGAGATCCGTGGTCATATAGACCGGAACAAGCTGCTCCGCTGCCTCGGCTCCCCCGATGGTGCCATCCCGGAGATCCACTCCCTTCAGCTTCAGCCCGGGGACGGACTTCTTCTCTGCACCGATGGCTTCTGGGAACCCATACTGGAGCAGGAGATGCTGCACTGCTTCCAAAACGCCTCCGGCTCTGAGGACTGGCTCTCCGCCATGACGGATCTGATCGCCAGCCGTCTCAATGAACACAGCGATAATTATACCGGCTTATGCCTGATTTACGAGAGGAGCAACACATAATGGAAAACTACTGCACTTACTGCATGTCCCCAAAGCCCGGAGACTTTTGCGGTTTTTGTGGAAAGAGACCTGACGAGTACGAACCTCTGCCCCATCACCTGTGCCCGGGCAGTGTGCTGGGCAACAAATATGTGGTCGGTCGCGTTCTCGGGGAGGGTGGCTTCGGCATTACCTATATCGGCATCGACCAGCTGCTTGGTCTGAAACTGGCCATTAAGGAATACTTCCCCACCGGGCTTGTAAACCGGAACCACACCGCCACCTCCGCAGTCTCTGTCAATCTGGGGGATGCGCAGGCATCCTTTGAGCGTGGCCGCAGCCGCTTCCTTCAGGAGGCTAAAACGCTGGCCAAGTTCTCCGGCGAGTCCGGTATTGTGGGAATCCGGGACTTTTTCAACGAAAACAACACCGCATATATCGTCATGGACTATCTGGACGGTATCACCCTGCGGGATTATCTGCAAAAGTACGGCAACCTCTCCTTTGATGCTGCCGTAAAGCTCCTCACCCCGGTTATGAACTCCCTGAAAAAGGTTCATGCCCAGGATCTGATCCACCGGGACATCAGCCCCGACAACATCATGCTCATGAAGGACGGTCAGGTGAAACTGCTGGACTTCGGTGCGGCCCGGAACATAACAGGCATGGACGAACGGAGTCTGTCCGTAATGCTCAAGCCCGGCTACGCCCCTGAGGAGCAATACCGCACCAAGGGTCGTCAGGGTCCCTGGACAGATGTATATGCGCTGTCCGCCACCATTTACCGTGCCATCACCGGACGCACCCCGGACGCTTCCAACGACCGCGCGTTCGTTGACGAGCTGCCCCTCCCCTCCGCACTGGGGGCTGTGATCACCCCCGGGCAGGAACAGGCACTGATGAAGGGTCTGGCAGTTCTGCAAAAGAACCGCTACCAGTCCGTGGATGAGCTGCTCAATGGATTCCAGCAGGCTGCATGGGACGGTGACAGTTCTGATGCAACAGAATCCGACACCCCAACCCCCATCGGCACCGACCGTGAGGTCGTCACAGAAGCCCACGAGCCCCATGTTCCCGGTACCCCCCGGATCAAGGTCTCCCCTGCCCATGCAACACCCCATCACGATTCCTCTGATACTCCCGCTTCCACTCCGGCACATGCTGAAGGTCCTTCCGATGCAGGGAAAGTACCGGGAAAGGAGGCACCCACCCCTTTTGGCAAAAAGGCGGCCAGATCCCTCCTGGTGTACCTGGGAGTTCCTCTGACACTTCTGGCCGTCTTCCTTCTGGCACTGGGCGGCTTCGCATACATAGACAATCATGACTCTCAGAATCTGTTGATCTGTCTCCTTGCTCTTCCGCCGCTGATTCCGGGCATTCTCATGGTCTTCCTGTATCTGCGGAAACAGCCGAAGGATCAGTTCTCCATGCCCTGCCGTATCATGGGCATTGTGGCGCTTGTCCCTGCGGTGGTCTGCCTTGGGTTCTGTCTGCGCATGCCTGAGGTATGGAACTTCTATCTGATTCAGTTTCTGCTGGATCTGTCGATCGCCTACCTGCTCCTTCGCCGGGGCTTTACCAGCCACCAGGCACGGAAGCGGATGCATTTTGTCGCCACAGTCTGTGGCGTGCTGTGTGTGATCGCCGTGATCGTCACCGTGGTAGCCACCACCCTCACCACAGTCACCATCGGTGACACCCGGATCCGCCGTTCAGACACAGAAGCCAGCATCACACTGGATCAGGTCAATATGAAACAGCTGGAGACACTCTCCACCCTGACCCGGCTGGAACGGCTCTACATCAACTCCAGTTTCCTGGATGACCGGGCCATCGAGTATATTGCAAAGCTTTCCAACCTGACCACCCTCAGTCTCTACGGCAACGGCGACATTACCGATGTCTCCGGGCTCAGTTCCCTGACAAAGCTTCAGACGCTGAATCTTTCCGAAACCTCCATCACAGATATTTCTGTTGTGGAATTCATGCCTCAGCTGACCAACCTCTCCATCGACAGAACAGAGGTCTCTGATCTGTCCTCCGTTGCCGGGCTGGAGAATCTGAACAACCTGTCCATGAGCGGTCTTGAACAGGTGGACTACTCCACATTGACCCTCCCTGCCACGGTGCGGTATCTTGATCTTTCCTATACAGGTCTGACGGATCTGACCTTGCTGGACACAGTGGAGTCCCTTTATTCTCTGGATGCCTCCGGGAACCAGCTGACCGATGTGCGGCCTCTGGAGAAATTCGACACTATCGACAATCTGACCCTGTCTGACAACAACATCTCCGATCTTACCGGCATCCCGAACAGCAGCAGTCTTTACCTTTCCGGGAATCAGCTGACGGACATTTCTCCTCTTGATAGCTGCACCGGACTGTGGCAGCTGTATCTTTCCAACAATGAGATCAGTGATATTTCCCCGCTGGAAAACTGCCCCCGGCTCTATTTTCTGGACCTGGAAAACAACCAGATCACAGATATTTCTGCGCTGGGATTCATGGATCTGACCTTTCTGAATCTGGCATACAATCAGGTCTCTGACATTTCTCCCCTCTCCGAGAGTGTCAGCATGCAGTTCCTGTATATTGAACACAACCAGGTCACGGATATTTCCTGTCTCAACAACATGACAAACCTTTCTTCTCTGCGCTGCTACGACAATCAGATCACGGATATTTCCCCGCTACTGGCCACCCGCCTGCCGCAGGAACTGACCCGTCTGGATCTTCATGCCAACAACATCACGGACATTTCTCCCCTGCGACAGTTTCAGGCCCTTAGCACCGTGATCATCTCGGAAAATCCGGTGGAAAATCTGAGTCCCCTGGCCGACTGCACCACCCTGACCAATATTCAGGCAAACGAGACCAGCGTTTCGGATATTACCTGTCTCAGCGGTATGCCGAATCTGATCAACATTGAAGTGATCCGTACCAACGTCACTGACTTTTCCGTTTCCCCGGCCACCGGTCCCGACAACAACCTCTACCTGTACCTCTCCTACTCGGAAGCCCTGGATCTTGAGGCCATGGACGCCGCCCGTGAAACCGGCCTGCGCTACAGATTTTATGACGTTCCCGAAAAGAAGCTGAGATCCGTGGGCAACTACGGTAGCTGCTTTACCCCGGATATGACGGATCTGTATCTCCATCCTGTGGAGGAGATTCTGGGAACTGATGAAGCCGAGACCGAACCGTAACATACTGGAGGAAATCCACCATGAACAAAACCATACGCTATACGGATATGCCGGAAACAAAGGCGCGGCTGTTTGTCTTTCAGATGGACGGCAGCATCACCGACTATCCCATGAAAACCCACATGCTGCTGGGACGGCATGTACCCGGTGGCAGCCATGTACATGTGCCGCTGGATTCCCCTCTGGTCTCCCGCAACCACGGTGAGCTGGGCTATGTCCGCGAAACATGGTTCTACCGGGATCTTGGATCCACCAACGGCTCCTGTCTCTCCGGTGAAATGCTCCGGGATGAGTCCGATGTCCGGAAGCTGAAGGACGGGGACGTGATCCGGATCGGCACGGCCGCCAACGCAGACAAGGCCGTTTCCCTGCTGTTTTCCACCACTCTCCCGGACAATATTCACTGGCGGGTGATCCCTCTGGATCGTGTGGGTGAGATCCACATCGGCCGCAAGGCAGTGGTGGGCGGTCTGGCCATGTCCGACCAGCGGGTATCTGCCAACCACGCCTCCTTCTTCCACGGCCGGGACGGCTGGGCCATCACAGACCTTGGCTCCACCAACGGTGTGTATCTCTCCGGCAAACGGCTGGAAAAGTCCACCTATCTGCAGCCCCTGGACGTGGTTCGGATCGTCAGCGCTTATTTCGTATTTCTGGGTGACAAGCTCCTGTATTGTAATCCACCGGCCCCCGAAGTTTATTCCAGTGCTGCCGATGACGCCGAGTCCCCCTGCACCCCCACAATTCCCGTTACCCCCGCAACACCTGCTGCGCCGCCGGCCATCTCCCCCTCCGGTTCCCGGATTCAGGGGATGGGTGGAACAGCTTCCCCTTCCGGCTCCCGAATTCATGGAACGGCGATACCTCCCGCTCCCACTCCCACACCGAAACCGGCACCTCCGGTGCCTGCGCCCAAGCCTCCGGTGCCTACACCCAGACCTCCGGTGCCTGCGCCCAAGCCCCCGGTGCCTGCGCCTAAACCTCCCGTACCCACGCCCAGGCCTCCCGTGCCCACGCCCAGGCCTCCCGTGCCCACGCCCAAGCCTCCGGTACCCGTCTCTGATGACGGTCAGCTGGTGATCCATATTGAACAGCGCAGTGTATTCCAGCGTTTTAAGAAAAAGACCCTGCTGAAGGATATTGACCTCACCATCCAAAACGGTGAAATGGTTCTGATTCTGGGCGGCTCCGGTGCCGGCAAGACCACTTTCATGAATGCTGTCATGGGCTACGAAAAGGCAGAGGGCAAGATTCTCCACGGTGACATGGACATTTATGAGGAATACGAGCAGATGAAATACGACATCGGCTTCGTCCCCCAGCAGGATCTGCTCCGGGGTGCCGATACTGTATACAACACCCTCCAGAACGCTGCCCAGATGAAGCTTCCCCGGGGAATGTCCCACGAGGCTATGGAGGCCCGGATCGACACGGTTCTGAACCTTCTGGGACTTCAGCCGGAACGGGATAATCTGGTGGTCAAGCTTTCCGGTGGCCAGAGAAAACGACTCTCCATCGCCGTGGAATACATCTCCGATCCCACCCTGTTCTTCCTGGACGAGCCGGATTCCGGTCTGGACGGTGTCATGGCACGGAGTCTGATGGAAAATCTCCGTTCCATCGCAGATACCGGAAAGATCGTCATGGTCATCTCCCACAGCCCGGACCGTGCCGCAGATCTTCTGAATAAGATCATCGTGCTGGCTAAGGACACCCGGGACGGTGTCGGCAAGCTGGCCTTCTATGGCACTGTTCCCCAGGCAAAGGCCTTCTTCGGCGTAAAGACGCTGGAAGAGGTGGTTCGCCGGATCAACCGCACCGACGAGGGTGGCGACGGTCAGGGCGATTACTACATTGATAAATTCAAGTCAGGAGGCTACCGATATGTCTAGTACCCGCATCTCCCGAATCGGTCAGATCGGTGTCTATGTGGGAAAGTGTTTCCGCATATTCGTCCACGAGAAAAGCTGGAAGATGTTCATCAGCGCTGCGATCATCTCCATGATCATCTCCTGGGTCATCGGTGAGAACACCTTTGAGATTTTCGAATCCACCCGCTCCGGTGTTTTCGCCCTGATCTGTGCCTGCATCTGGATCGGCCTCTTCAACTCCATTGAGTCCATCTGTAAAGAACGCGCCATTATCAAGCGGGAACACCGTACCGGCCTGCACATCAGTTCTTACGTCATCGCCCACCTGATTTATGAGTTCATTCTCTGTGTGGTGGAAGCCCTGATCCTGACCATCGTGCTCTTCATCTTCCGGGACGTTCCCAGCCACGGCATTCTGTTCTCCTCCATCTGGCTGGAATTCTATCTAGAGTTCCTTCTGGTCATGTTCTGCGCCGACTGTCTGGGTCTGTGCGTTTCCTCTGTGGTGAAAACGGAGAAAGCCGCCATGACCGTAATGCCCTTTGTGCTGATTATTCAGCTGGTGCTCTCCGGCATGATGTTTGCCCTGCCTGAAAATGCAGAATCCATCAAATACTTCACCATCAGCAAGTGGGGACTGGATGCAATCTGCAGCACCGCAGACATCAACGAGACGCCCAACAGGGATACCCTGGAGGCCTTTGAGATCGCTGCCATGCAGGACGCTACCATCACCAGCTGGAAGGATCTCGATACTGACCAGGAGTATGAATACGACTTCGACGGCACCGCCAGTCATGTGGCATTCACCTGGCTGATGCTGTGCTGCCACGCCGCTGTATACGGCGTTGTGGCCATTGTTGCACTGGAATTTATCGACCGGGATAAACGATAAAATACAGAGGCAGCGCCCAGATTTCCGGGTGCTGCCTCTTTTCTGCAAATCCGCCCTTGACCTTTTGTCCAAAACCTTGTAATATAATATCGAAGATTATATTGGGTATATAGATATTTATCCCCAAGGAACGGAGTATAACATGAAGAACAAGATCGTAATGGACTCCTCCGGAGACATTCTTACCCTTTCCGGCACCGATTTCGTAAGCGTCCCTCTGACCATCCACGCCGGGGAGAACACCTTTGTGGACTGCGATGCCCAGACCGCCGAAGAAATGATCGCATGCCTCAAAACCCACACCGGTGTCACCACCTCCGCCTGTCCCAGCATTGGGGAGTATCTCGATGCCTTCGGTGACGCAGACAATGTCTACTGCATCACCATTACCAGCCAGCTCTCCGGCAGCTTCAACGCTGCCACTGCTGCCGCAAAGGAATTCCTTGCGACACATCCGAAAAGTCACATCCATGTATTTGACTCCCTTTCCGCCGGCCCTGAAATGGTACTGCTTGCGGAGAAGATCCGGGATCTGATTCAGACCGGACGGGATTATCTGGACGTGGTCAAAGAGGCGATCCTCTACCAGAAGAACACCGGCCTGCTTTTCTCTCTGGAATCCCTGCGGAATCTGGCCAACAACGGTCGTGTTCCGGCTGTGGTTTCAAAGGCGGTGGGGATGCTGGGGATCCGTCTCATCGTAAAGGCCAGCGATGAGGGCACCCTTCAGCCCATCGGCAAGGCCCGTGGGGAGAAAAAGCTGATTCCCCATCTGCTGAAAGAGCTGAAGACTCTGGGCTACACCGGCGGAAAACTCCGGGTCGCCCACTGTCATAACGAGGGTGCCGCCACGGCACTGATCGAAGCGGTAAAGCAGCATTTCCCTGCCCCGGACACCGCCCTTTGGGAAACGGGCTGTCTTTGCAGCTTCTATGCGGAGGAAGGCGGTCTGCTGATCGGCTTTGAGCACGCATAATCAGCCCTCCACAGGGTCAAACTGTTTTCACCCCCATCGGAACGAACAGGAGGTTCCCATATGTGTACTGCACTCACCCTTCATACTGAGGATCATTATTTTGGACGCAATCTGGATCTGGAGTATTCCTACCACGAATCCGTTGCTATTACCCCAAGGAATTACCCCTTCCGGTTTCGGAAACTACCCGAACTGCCCCAACACTACGCCATGATCGGCATGGCGTATGTACAGTCAGGCTATCCCCTGTACTACGAGGCCACCAACGAAATGGGGCTGAGCATGGCCGGGCTGAATTTCCCCGGCTTTGCCCATTATGCCCCGGAGGATCCGGGGAAGGATAATGTTGCCCCCTTTGAGCTGATCCCATGGCTGCTGGGGCAGTGTGCCAACCTGATGGAGGTACGGGAAAAGCTGAAAACGCTCTGCCTTGCCGCCATTCCATTCAGTGACAGTCTGCCCCTGTCCCCGCTGCACTGGATCATATCAGACCGGGAAGGCAGCATCACTCTGGAAGCCATGGCCGACGGGCTTCATATTCATGCGAACGCCCCGGGGATCCTGACCAACAATCCCCCCTTTGATTATCAGATGCTGAATCTGGCCAATTATATGGGGCTTTCCAGCCTGCCCCCCGAGAACGGGCTTGCCGCTTTGACAGAGCTTACCCCCTTCAGCCGGGGCATGGGTGCCCTCGGGCTTCCCGGGGACTGGTCCTCCCCCTCCCGCTTTGTCCGTGCCGCATACCTGAAGGCAAATTCCCTGTGTGCTCCCGGCGAAGAGGCCAGCGTCAGCCAGTTCTTCCACATTCTCGAGGGAGTTTCCCACATCCGTGGCAGCGTTCAGGTCACCCCCGGTGCCTATGAGATCACGGTCTATGCCTGCTGCTGCAACGTGGACAAGGGGATCTATTACTACAAGACCTATGAAAACAGCACCATCTCCGCAGTCTCCATGCACCACGAGGATCTGGAGTCCCGCGAAGTGATCTCCTATCCCCTGCTTACCCAGCAGCATATTGTACACCAGAATTAATGAAAGCGCCTGAGGCAGAGCTTGCCTCAGGCGCTTTATCGTTTAAGGTATGTACTTACAGATAGATCAGTCCGAAAATCACCACAGCCAGAATCAACCCCAGCAGCAGCAGCACCTTGTCATGGAGCAGCACCTCGACAGGATCTCCATCGGAGTCCCCCTCCACATTCAGGCTGTACTTCATACAGATCAGGATCACCAGAGGCACTGTCCAGATCATGGCCTCGGAACCAACCCGGGCTACAGTAAAGCTGTCCACCGTCCACAGTGCGTAAAACATCACTGTCAGTGCAACGCACATGTACATGTTTTTGTCCAAAAAGTCCCGGCTGTAATATTTCAGCACCGCCCGGGTACTCTCCTTCTGGCGAAGCAGCTCTCCCCGGCGTTTCCCCAGTCCCAGATAGAAGCTCATGGAGATCACCGTCAGGCACAGCCATTTACTCAGCACAATGCCGGTCACCGCACCGCCGTAGAGCATTCTGAGCAGGAACCCGGAGACCAGAATGGCGATGTCCACCAGGGGGACATTTTTCAGTCCCATGCTGTATCCCAGATTGAGCAGGAAATAGGCGAAAAATGCACACCATGCCCCCAGTTTCAGTCCGGCGGCCAGATAGCCGCAGCCCAGTCCCAGCATCAGAAGCAGCACACAGAACACAACTGCATGGGGGACACTGATTTTCCCGGAGGCAATGGGCCTGTGACATTTGGTGGTGTTCAGCCGATCCTTCTCCCGGTCCTGTATATCATTGATCACATAAATCCCGGAGGCCAGCAGGGAAAAGGCCAGAAAGCCCCACAATCCCGACCGGAGCCGTTCCCATTCCAGCACCTGTCCGCTGCACAGCAGGGGCAGCAGCACCAGAGCATTCTTCGTCCAGTGATGGGGACGGGCCAGTTTGATATAATTCTTCATACACTCACCTCAGCGCCGGGAAAAACTGTGCCGCAAACAGGAGCACCTCCCGCAGTGCCGCAAAATTCACCACTGCCATCAGTGCGAATACCGCTCCCAGCACCGCCAGCTTCACCGGGCGCCATTTTTGCAGCAGATGATCGACCAGCTGGAAGCACATGGCCACATAGGCCCAGCCGAAATACAGGCTGTAGAGCATCAGACCGTTGTCAATGGTACCCCAGCCCACAATTCCCAGCAGCAGCAATGAAAACCCGATCCACGCCCCGCAGATCCTGCTGAAGCGCTTCCCCGGCTTGACCGCAACACCCAGCACTGCGGCGATCAGTACCACAAACCCAACAAAACGCCAGCCGGTCACCGGAACCATCTGCCAGGAAACATGGCTGTACGTCTCAAAATCCACCCGGGATGCGGGTGCCAAAACGGTGGAACCTACAAAGTTGATAAACTGCATCAGCTTCTGCACCGGATCCACATCGCCGCCTGCGTAATAGCCATACCCGGCAATATAGTCCCCCACATCCAGGAAGGTGGTCAGACGGCCGGACAGGATCATTACTCCAAAAAAGGCACCGCAGAGCTTCAGCGTGTTTTTGACAAACTTTGAAAACTTCCGGTCATAGGTAACCAGCGGGAAAAAGATTCCCGTGGTCAGCATGGAGCCGGTGGCGGCAATATAGGAAAGGCTGCCACCGATCCTGTCCTTTTCCATGGTACAAAGGAGTATCAGCCAGAACACCGCCATCAGATACTGCTCGGCAGTCAGGGAGAAAATCAGGGTGGGGAATGCCACACAGAGGATCCCCAGGAACAGGATCTTCTCCGTTCCGTGGAGTTCCAGCATCCGTGCGATCATCACTGCCGCCAGCAAATACAGCCACATCTCCATAACCTGAAGCACCAGAATATATCCGTTTTTCAGGAAAAACAGGGGCTTCGAAATCAGCCATGCAGCCTGAGCAAAGGGCATGGAGAACAGTCCGAACAGGGGCTGGCGCAGATCATTCTGCTCCGCACCCACGTTCCGGAACACATCCTGATGCACCAGATACCCGGAATCCGCAGAATAAATCAGGTCGAAATTATACCAGAAGCCGTTCACATGGGCTCCGTAAAACGCCTCGGTGCAGGAATAGGTAAAGCCGATCAATGCCACAAACAGCACCCCGGCACACAGAAGGAACATCTGCTCCACAAAGTCGATCTCCTGCCAGAACTTCTTCCCCTGCTTCCACAGAAAATCTGTGATCCACAGCATGTATCCGAAGGCCATGGGCAATGCGACCAGCACCAGAACCCATGGTGCCAGCCGGGCAAGCACCCCCGGAAGATGAATCAGCTTCAGGAGCTTCTCCATCCAGACACAGCAGGTGGTGTAAAAGTGAGACTTCTCCGTATACAGGGTCGCCAGTGTCAGCACCGCCGCCACCATCCGCACCCCGGTCTCCTCCGACCGGAATACTTCCTCCAGGAACTTCGTTCTTGTGGTCAAATACAGCATCAGTCCCAGCGCCAGAAGCCCTGTCAGCAGAAAACTGAGCTTGGAGCTGGTCTGCATCAAAAGCACCGCAAAGGCTGTACCGGACAATGCCATTGCCAGACGAAGGGGCAAACTGTATTTTTTCTCATCCATCCGGCTTCACCGCCTCTCAACAAAACTTTCATCATTTTTTCATATTATAGCTTTTCCGGGGATAAAAGTCCAGAAATACTTCCCGGAATCTGCATCTGTCCTTCTTTTTTCACCCTTCGGCAAAAAATCACACGCACTTTCTCTTTTTTGTCACCGGATGAGCTATGTACAAATTCCGGGCTTTCATGTAAAATATTATTATTAATTCGAAAGACAGGTGATAACCATGGCAATTTCCGGTAAGTATTATATTAAGAAGTGGCTGCCCAATCCCACCCTGGTTCACGGGCCTGATTTTCAGGGCGGTATGCCCGGTGGTCCCGGCGGTCCCGGTCCTGACATGCCTGCCGGTGGTCCTCCCCCTGCTGCGCCCAAGCCGCAGGTTGAGATGAAGGATTACGGCGAACCCCGCCACGGTGCCTTTGAGGGCGACATGCTCTTTGATTTCCAGCCCCAGAGCGACGGTACACTGAAGGGTACCGCCGACGGCACCCCCATCAACTGGGGTTTCTATTCCGGAGACGAATTCTTCAAGGTAGAGTATCCCGCCGGCCCCGGCTGCTGGGAGGTCTGGGCCCGTGTGGACCAGGACGGCTATATTGAAGGCATGATCTCTGTGGGTGGCGGCAAGGGCTTCCCCAATTTTGTATACGGCAGAAAGGTCGAAGACTGATTTCCCCGCTCCCGGACACCTGTCCGGGAGCATTTTCTTTACTCTGTAAAGCCCCCCAATGTATCATGCTGTTGCCTTTGTGCAGTTTCTTGACAAGAATTTCGATGCCCTATAAAATAGAAAATCATGAATAAACGGAGGTATCACAATGTATTACAAGCATTTACTGTCTCCCCTTCCTGTGGGAAATGTCACCCTGAAAAACCGTATTTCCTCCCCGGATGCCAGTCTCCATCTGCTTCAGGGACCTGAGACCTTTCCCGCAGACGGTTATCGGGCATGGGTCATTCAAATGGCAAAATCCTGTGCCTATATGGTCATGTCACCCTGGTCTAACCCCACCCAGCGTACCATCGGCATGGCCGACAGCCTCCGCATGCAGAATTTTGACATGGATGATCCCAGCGTCTCCAATTATTTCTCCAAAATGTGCGACGACATCCATTTCTATGGCTCCAAGATTCTCATCTCCCTGATGAGCTTCCGCTTCCCCTGGCCGGAAGGATATAATCTGGACGGTCAGGGTGGCATGTTCCTCCCCGGCCAGCCTCAGGAGCCCAGGGAGATGCTCCCCTCCCACCGGATGCACGAGATGGTCGAGAATTATGTCAACTATATTGCCAACTATCAGACCTATGGCTATGACGGTGTGTCTCTGAACATCGGCATGCTCATCGGCAAAAACCATAACCATCGCACCGACGAATTCGGCTGTGACACCCCCCAGAATGCGGCACGGCTGCCGAAAATGCTTTTCAGTGCAATCAAAGAGCGTCTCGGTCAGGACTTCCTGACAGAATGCTATGTCTACGGTGAAATGGAGCACATCTATACCACCGAATTTATGGCCGCAGTAATCAAAGAGCTGGAGGACGTGGTGGATATTGTCTCCATCAAGGAGAAGGATGCCGCCACCAACCACCCCACCGGCTTCCAGTTCAAAAAGGGTGAGCATACCTGCTTCCGTTATGCAAAGGCCATCCGGGATACCGGTGCAAAGGTATTCATCGGCGTAAACGGTGGCTTCCAGGATCCTGCGGAGCTGGATACTTATATTAAAAACGGGGACTGTGACCTGATCGCCATGGCCCGTGGGCTTTTTGCCGACGAGGATTATATGGAGAAATGTCTCCAGGGGCGGGGCGAGGACATCACCCCCTGCCTGTTCTGCAACAAGTGTCATGGCACCATGACACCTCCCTGGATCTCCTTCTGTTCTGTTAACCCCCGGTTGGGTATCGATCCCATGCTGCTCCATTCCATTCCTGACACTGTGACCCCGAAGAAGGTTGCCATTGTCGGTGGCGGCCCCATCGGTATGCGTGCGGCAGTGATGGCCCGGGAGAAGGGGCATGAGGTAACTCTTTTTGAAAAAACCGGCTATCTGGGTGGCCAGCTTTATCACAGTGACTTTGTGTCCTTCAAGTGGCCCCTCCGGGATTATAAGAACTGGCTGAAGCGTCAGGTCGAAAAAAGCGGTGTAACTGTCCGGCTGAATACGGAAGCAACCCCTGAATTGATCCGGCAGGAGGGCTTCGAGGCCGTTATCGCCGCCACCGGTGCCGTGCCCAACATCCCCAAATTTGCCCAGGATGACACTGGAAAGCTGAAAGCCGGTCTGTCCACCTGTCTTGATGTATTTGGCCACGAGGGTGAGCTTGGAAAGCGGGTGATCATTGTCGGTGGCAGCGAGACCGGCGTGGAAACCGGCATGCACCTGTGCGAGCTGGGGCACGAGGTCACTGTACTGACCCGTCAGTTTGAGATTGCCCACGATGCGTCCCATCTCCACGCCATCACCATGGCCATCGTCACCTATGACCCGGACGACTACCATGAGATCATTCAGTGCGCCTGGGAGAAGTACCCCAATTTCCACTCCGTGGTAGACGCCACCACCAGAGAGGTGACCCCCACCTCTGTCACCTATCAGGACAAGGATGGTCAGCTTCACAGGCTGGAGGCAGATTCTGTGGTGATCTGCGGCGGTATGAAGTCCCAGCGGGACGAGGCATTGAAATTCTTCGACACCGCCCCCCGGTTCTACATGACCGGCGACTGTGAAAAGGTCGCAAACCTTCAGGCCGGCAACCGGTCTGCCATGGGCAAGGTGGCTCAGCTGTAATACTTCTTTCAGGCATAAGGTCGCATGCAGTCCCTTTTACCCGGTCTGCATGCGACCTTATCATGTGGGCTGCCCGCAAGGACAAACACATCCCCCTTTTGCAATGTTGACTTTTCTAAAATACTCCCTTATACTGGTTCAAAAGGAGGCATGGATCGTGACCTGCAACACCATATATCGAATCTCAAAGTATGATCCCGCTTTTCGGATCAACGGGGTTTATACCCGGGACGAATGGACGGACTACGGCTGCATCGGGAAAATTTTTCTCGGAAAACGATTCACACGCCGGGAATACGTTGCAGCAGAGTGCTGTTACCTTAACACATTGCGTGATGTACTGGAGCATCTGTCTATCACACAAATGACAAAAGGCGAAATGGAATGGAATCACAATACATTCTACCGGATTGTGAAAAGCGCTCCCTCTACAGCTCATATGGATGGAATCTTAAAATTCTCCAAAGGCTGCCTCAGAAATAAATACTGGGCAAAGTTGCTGCACCCGGATTTGAGCATTCATTTCTCTTTGGACTATTACATGGAGCTTTGCTGCGATATGTCTAAACTTTCCAAAGAAGAAATATATCGTATCGTCCGGAAAAATCATCTCCACTGTCAGATGTTTGTTTACAACGCAGCAGAGGACATGTATCACGAGACAGCCAGTATCTGAATGGGCCACTTCACAGCAGGCCACGGTAATCGTGGCAGGACAGATCGCCGGATCTCAACGGCGGAAGCCTGTCAGACTGCAACACTTTTACATATGGAGGTAAACATGGAGGATCTACATTTTGTATCCGCTGATTCTATTGCGGAGCAGCTTGCTCCGGCTTTGAAATCTCGAGGTTTTCGCAAACGCAGACTGACCTGGTGCAAAGTGAAAGAAGATACCACCGTGCTGTTCCACATTCAGCGTTCACAGTGGAGCAGGGATGTATGGTATTATATTTTCGGAACTACAGTCAATGCATATACAGATCGTCCCGTCACCAGCTGTGACCACAATCACATTCAGACCCGATGTGATTCCAGTTTAAACGGCAGTGTCTTAACCGCCGAACAGGTGCTCAAATTGATCGACGCCTGGGACGAGAGCTATGGTTCCACTGCCCTGGTGTGTAAGCACCTGGTTGCCGGTACAATTCCCCTTGAAAGTCTGGGCTGTGCCGGTTACGACGCCCTCTGCGCACTCTCCGAAATTTCAAACATTCCCATAGAACACAGATCGTCAGACTTCTGGTTTTCTGATGTCTGTTTTGCACAACGGGTCCTCCCTTCGGACAGGGAGGCATAACATGAAAATCTTTTTGAGTTATGAATCTTCTGCGCCTGCCGTTTCCTATTTAAACAGGCTGGAACCTCTGGTCAGCGCAAAGCTCCACAGTTTGGAGCATACGCACTACGGGGACGAGCTTACGCATATTGCGATTATATCCATTGTATTACCGGCAGATATTCTCAAAGATGGGCTTTACCCTGAAAGAAAGCTCTTTCAGCGAAAAAGCTGCTCTGCTGACATCCGACTGACTCTGGATTATGCGCAGTTTGTCAAGGCAAAGTCCGCTGACCGCTACGAAATGTATGCAAAGCACATTGTTGACAGCATATCGACCTTAAAGCACAAAGTATCATCCGATTTCCAATATGATGCACTTCTCCGGGATGTATGTGCCATCCTGGAATCACCCGATTTAAAATCTGCATGTGGCAGTATTACCCGGTTTTAGCGGTGTTCTTACACAAAACCCGCAACACAGGACATTCTGGAAAAAGCAGATCACATAGCATCCCAGCTACGGGAAAATGAGCTTGCGCTGAAGCGTTTCTGACACAAACAATGATGCCGATATGACTCACCTTGGTCATATCGGCATCATGCGTTCAGCCAGTAATTTTAAATTTTCAAGTACCGGTCTTTCAGCGTCTGAAGCACCTGCACCAGGGGCTTGCGCAGCATCAGTGCCAGCGCAAAATTGCCTGCGCAGTGTACCACATCCCAGGGAATTCCGGCGACCCACCAGGACAGGCCAAAGGCCCATCCACCGGTGACCAGATAAACAGGGGTACAGAGCAGTCCGAAGGCCAAACCAAAGGACCCCGAGAGAATTGCCCAGCCCCAGGAGGATTCCATGTGGCGAAACACCATGGTCAGCCCCCATAACACCAGCCAGATATAAAGATAATTCAGATTCCACAGACCCAATCCCCAGAAAAGGATCTCCAGCATCACATATACATACATGGGAAACAGCGCTTTTCTGCCAAACACCGTCCCATATACAATGATCAGCAGGCTTACCGGCTCAATGTTCGGCAGCGCTGCCAACCCCATTTTTGCGGCAAACATCAATGCGCCCAACAGGGCAAACACGGTCAGTTCCCGCAGCTTTCCGGGCTTCAAGGCTTATTCGTAGCCCACGGTGAAGGTAAGCTCATAGCTCTCACCATCAGCGATCACCGTCTCGCTGGCACCGTACATGGACATCTCGCCGCCCTTGGTGAGGCACCACCACTCCTGTGCAGCCTCGTCTGCGGTCTCACCGTCAGCGGTGAGAATATACAGACCCCACTCGGTCTGATTGTCCTCCACGATCTCGTTTTCCAGCAGTGCCTCTGCCAGATACTCTGCATCGGTATGAATGTCAAAGACCTTCTCGCTGCCGTCCCCGTGTACCACCGTGACAGTCAGCGCCTTTGCACCCTCAACGGTGTCGGGACGGGTTGCGAAATAGACGCCCAGCAGGACGGCTACCACCACCACCAGCGCCACAACGCCAAGGATGATTTTCTTGTTGTTTTTCATTGTTTGATTTCCTCCTATTCATCGCAGGTGAAATAATAAAGGCTGTCTGGGGCAGCCAGTCAGAGGCAGGTCTTCCGACTGAGGTTCATCAAGGAGCGCAGCCTTCCCAGTTTCCCAGTGACATCCATTTGCGCCCTCTCCCCAACACGGCAGCGGGACTGTGCGGGATTTCCACCCGGCTTCTCTATTCTCCTCTTCCGAGGCACCTTCTGACGGGAGCCATTATAGCAAACCATTTTCCATGACGCAACAAAAATCCTGATTTGTCTGCGGGACAGATCAGGATTTTTCTTTCAAAAAACATGCGCTCCCTTCAAAAAGGTAGCGCATGTTTTCCCGTTTTAATTTAATGCTTTCCGTGTCCGTCCGGTTTTTCCTTTCCGCCGGGACCCCCGGGGCCTCCAGGGCCACCGTGCTCCGGCATGCGTTCGTACACCGCACCGGTGGGGATCATGGTATTGATGTCAAAGGCATGGCCGGTCTGGACATACTCCAGCATCCGTTCTTCCTTTTCGTAGAAGTAGCACATAAACCGCCGCTCCCGGCGATCTCCCGCCCGGGCATCAAAGATCTCCTCCCCGGTCTTGCCGTCCAGCAGTCTTTGATAGGCCTCCTGAAGATCCTCATAGGAAATGGGCGCCTGAGAGACCTGGAAGGCGTGATGTTCGCCCACGCCCTTTACCGCCAGCAGGGGATTCCCCCGGCCGACGATGGGGATCTCCCGGTTGTTTCCGTAGCCATGATCCGCCATGACTACAATGGCGCTGTTGTCGTACACGCCGGACTCCTTCAGCAGCTTCAGGTATTCCCCCACAATGGTCATGCTGCATTCCATGTTCCGCTCATAGCTGCCCTGGGCCTCGTCGATCACTTCCACCTCCCGGTTGTATCGGAAAGGCACATGGGCACCCTCAATGTGAATAAACCGGAAGCATTTATCTTTCGTCTTTTCCACCTCTGCCTGAAGCAGTTCTTCATAAAACCGGGCATTATTGGGGATGAATATCTCCCCCGTCTGGGACGGCTCCATCAGCGCCTGATACCGCTGCATATCCACCTTTGCAAACCGCTTCAGGGGGAAGGGGGCATATTTGTACCACACCAGTGTCAGCTGTTCCTTTAAGAACCGTCTGGTACTATTGATCCGGATATCCGCAGGCACTGCGTTCTCAATGTCATACACACTGTCATTCTGGTATATCAGTTCCTCCTCATAGATCCCCATACGGTAGCCCCGCTCCTTCAAGCCGTTCAGGAGTGGGGAGGCATCCATGGCGTTGGTGGTGAAGGTCTCAAAATCCTCCTGATTTTCATACCACTGACCGGTGAGGAGATAGGGAATCGCATTTTTCGTAAAGGGATAGGCCGCAACAGTATCGGGATAGTAAGTAAAATCCTCCAGAATATCCGCAAAATCCTCGCAGTACACATCCAGCATCATACTGAAGGTGGCCGAATCTGCTGCGTCCACCACAAAGAGTATCAGATTCTGATCTTCCGACATGGTGTACATATCCCCGGTGGTCATAATGGCTTCATTCTTGTCCCGGAAGCCGTCGTACTGGATCCCCACCGTCACCACCGTCAGCAGCAGCACGCCGGTGAAAAACACACCGCAGCCCATAAACATCCGGTACATTTTCTTCATATGCAGGAACCGGATCAGCAGAACCACCACCAGTCCCACCGCCAGCCACAGCACAATGGACTGGATATCCTGCATCCGGTATTCATTCCACATGATCTTCTGGCCATCCAGCGCCGGAAGATTTCCTGCCAGGAACATACCCTGAATATAGGTACATAAATAGCCAATCACCGATGCGGTCAGGGCACACTGATAGAGCCGGATATACACCACATAGCAAATCCCGAAAAACAGCAGCCCTGCCACCGCAATGACCGCAAACATCTGTAGCAGTTCCGGAAGCAGCAGGCCGAAGTCATAGCGAAAATCGTCCACATTTGTAAAATAAAGCTCCAGGGGCGCATAGATCCCCACAAAAAAGCTGATGGCCAGGGTCATGACCACCGCCGGAAGGAAGTCCAGAATGAACTTTTTGATTCTTTCTCGGATTTTCAAAGGCAAAATCTTCACCAACTCTTCACATTATACTCTGTTTATCATAGCGCCGACCAGGGTACATATCAAGAGATTATTTATATTTGCCCTGTTGTTTTTGTATTTTTTGTGAAGATCCCCCATACATTTTCTGCATAAAACCGTCCCCGCTCCGCTTTCATATCTCAGGCATATTTACAAGGGGCAAACTGTTGCATTTTATCGAAAAATCATGTATACTTATCACATTGATTTAAACCCGTAAAGCGCCGACCTGTCGGCCTGAAAGGAGAAGCACGTTGAAAGAACTGTTTATCGGAAATGGCGCTGTGGCCCGGGGCCTGTATGAGGCTGGCTGCGGCCTGATCTCCAGCTATCCCGGCACCCCCTCCACGGAAATTACTGAGGAAGCCACAAAATATCCCGAAATCTACGCAGAATGGGCCCCCAATGAAAAGGTCGCTCTGGAAACCGCCTTCGGCGGCTCTCTGTCCGGCGTTCGGAGCTGCTGTGCCATGAAG